>CANCKV010000120.1 GCA_947378615.1 Chitinophagaceae bacterium
TGCAACTTGTAGTTTACCACTTGCATTCAAATTGTCTATAGCAAAAGAATGATCGGAACTAAATGCTGTTTTACTAACACGCACTCGAAGAGTGGTAGCATTATAGGCATTGATGCGGGCGAAGCCATTCGTAAGATTCAGTTCCACACCTCCTTGAATAGCTGTTTCTTTGGTCACATTTCCAGCTTGTTCGCTAAGACGATTCATTTGACACATTACTTTATTAGTGATGAAAAATGCAATTGTAATGACAAGAAGTTGTTTCATAATCAAGCAAGTAAATAGTTTGGTGCAAACTTATTGTTTTTGAATTAATAATATGTATTTTTTACACAACAGAATGAGGGAAAGAGTTAGAGGAGGGAAAGAGTTTCCAGTTACAAGTTACTAGAGAGTTCGAACCAGTAGTCTTTCACCTATACCTTCTACTTGGCTTATAACTTAATACTAATAACCTACAACTTTCAAGGTACAGGATCATGTCCATGCCCTCCCCACGGATGACAGCGGCCAATTCTTTTTAGGGCAAGCCATATTCCTTTCAAAACACCATATTTATTAATAGCGTCTAAGGCATAGTGAGAACAAGTAGGGGTATATCTACATTTTGGACCAATTGCAGGAGAAATTACATACTGATAAAATTTAATCAATAATATAAAAGGAAATCTAATTAGCTTTTGAAATATTTCCATCTAAAGCTTTTATTAGTTTGTCAATAATAAGAGGCATTTTTCTTTGCAGAAGATTATCTGCAGGCAGGGCTTTATCTATATACATCAGGAATACCGCAACCTGAATGTTACGGTTGGCAACAAAATCGTGCAGCGGCAGTTTATTTAACCGATAATTTTCTTTAAGTAAACGTTTGATTCTGTTTCTATCAACTGCATTCTTGAACTTTTTGCTACTTGCACTTACGCCAATCTTAATCGGATTGTCAATCGGTTCTTCAACCTTCATAAAGACAACTTTCACAGGGAATACCAAGAAAGAATCCCCTCTTTTAAAGAGTAATTCAATCAGCTTTCTGCTTTTCAGCTTTTCTTGCTTTGTAAAGTTGTATAAAGGTTTGCTAATCAAAATTAGTTCACATAAATTGAAACGAAAAAGACCGTTTCAGAAAAGAAACGGTCTCTAAATATTATGCGTAAATAGTAACCTACTATTATTTTAATCCCTTCTCGCTTGATACAGTAAGGCTCTTACGACCCTTTGCTCTACGACTTGCTAATACTCTACGACCATTAGCTGATTGCATACGTTTGCGAAAACCATGTACTGTTTTACGACGCTTTTTATGTGGTTGAAATGTTTGTTTCATTGTTTAAATTTTACTAACCCGATAATATTTTTTCAACTTTATAGTAGTCACCATCTCCACTATTTGTGAAAGGACGGCAAATGTAGGGGTTTAGTATTAAATGTAATAAAAATTATCGTGAGAATTTGGGAATATTATCAAAAAAATAGCTAAAAAATGTATTTCATGCGATAAAAAAGCATTTTTTATAACAATGATGCAATAGAAGGCAGATTTTTTATGTAATTACACGCATCCACTTTCAAAGGTTTTTCGAGAAAATCTATTATCTGTGGGTATTCTTTTGCTTTATTCCTATCGCCTGTATCCACAGAAGAAGTAACCATAACAACAATTAATTTTTTTTCAAACTCCTTTCCTTGAATTGCATCCAAAAATTCCCAGCCATTCATAATTGGCATATTGATATCAAGAAGGACAAGATAATTATCAAAATCAGCATGTTGTGAAACAAGAAAATCATAAGCTGATTTGCCTTCGTCAAAAACGAGAGGTTCAGTACAAAGACCGGATTTTAAAACCATCATCTTATGTACTAGTTTTATCATTCTGTCATCATCGACTATTAAAACTTTTAAACTCATAGCTTATACCTGATTTTTAATTAACTCGGTTTTTTGAACAATATTTCTAATTATTTCATCTAATTCATCAGCTGAAGTTGCAATATTATCAATAATTTCTTCTTTCGAGAAATCTTCGCTCAATTCTTGATCTTTCAAGATACTTACCAAACCCATTATTCTTGCTAAAGGAGCCCTAACCAAATGTGATTGAGTCCATGCAATTTCTTTTAATCGTTTATTTTGTTCTTCAATTGATTGTAAATGTATTCTTCTGTCTGTTACATCGCGTTGAATATAGATCCAATGAGTAAATCCTCCTTTTTTATCTGCTACAGGAGCCACAGAGATGCTTCCCCAAAAAGTGTCCCCGTTTTTTTTGTAATTGACCAAAACAACATTGCAGGTTTCCCAATTTGCCTGTGCCTCACTAAGTTTATTCAGCTCATTAATATCAGAATTGGGACCTGTTAAAATAGCCGTAGTTTTTCCAATGACTTCTTCTCGAGAGTAGCCTGTGATTTTTGTAAATGCCTCATTAGCAAAAACAATTTTATGTTCTGTTTCTGGAACTTTTGCAACTTCGGTAATCAAGATGGCATCTGTTGCATTTGTGATTACAGATTCTAAAAGTCTCAATTTATCTTCTTCTTGTTTTTTGGCAGTGATATCCTGCATTGCCCCAATCATTCTAATTGGTCTCTTATCTGCATCTAGAATTAGATAAGCTCTATCAAAAACATATTTATAGGTATCATCGGCACAACGAAATCTATATTCGAGTTGAAATAATGAAATACCATCTTCAAAATTAGTAGCTAATGAAGATGCTAGATTTTCGTAATCGTCAGGATGAATTTTGCTATGCCACCATTTTTCAGTGTTTTCAATTTTATCTTCGGCATATCCGAACACGCGAGTAATTCCATGATTCGAATAAAAAGAACCCGTTAAAATATCCCAATCCCAAATAGTGTCACTAGTTGCTTGTGAAAGAATCTCATATCGCTCATTACTCTTTTTGAGTTTACGTTCAATCCGTTTGCGTTCAATGCTATAATTAATGCTTTTGGTAAGTTGTGGTGCTGTAAGTTCATCTTTTAATAAGTAATCCGAAACACCTAACGACAAGGTTTTTATACCAAACGTTTGGTCACTGTAACCTGTCAAAACAATTACAGGAGTCCACATAGCGAGCTCAACAACTTCTTTTACTAACTGTTCACCACTGTTATCTGGTAGGGAAAGATCTAGAAATATGGAATCGAACTTTGTAGGAAGAAGCAGTTGCACTTTTGCTTTTGCAAAGGTTTCTACCATTACAATCTCAGATTCAGGAGATATTTCTTCAAGATACTCCCGTATCAAGAAGGCATCCCCCTGATTATCTTCAATAACTAATAGTCTTATCTTCTCTTGCGAAAGCATTATAATTGATTATGAATTAAAAAGAAATCTACTCAATTGAGATTCTAACAAAAAAGAAACTTTAATGTTTCAATACAGTCTATAAACATATTTATAGTGACTATAAAAGTCGTAAAAGTAGAACATTTATACTTACGAACAAATTGCTGTTTTATATTCATCTAGATTACTACAATACAATTCAGAAAACAATTCAAATAGTTAATTTTCACCTTGTTTGTCATATTTCAAACCGATTGTCATTCGTTTTTATTTAATTCGTGCCATGAAAAAATTGGCTACTTATTTAATTATTGCATTTGTAACAGTTGGATGTTCTTCAAAGAAAAAGATTCCCGACGTTTCAAATATTCAGGTAGAGCTTAAAACAATCCGCTTTGAAAAAGATTTCTTTGCAATTGATACCATTAATATGGACAAAGGATTACAAGCATTATTTATCAACCATAAAGGGTTCACTCAAGACTTTCTATACAATATTCTAGGAATAGTTCAAAATCCTGATAGTGTTATGTCAAATTCTAAACAGTTTATTGCTACATACAGGAGCATTTATTCAGCCTCTATAAAACCCTTTCAAGATTTTACTCCTATTGAAAACGAAGTTAAAAGAGGCTTGCAATTCGTGAATTACTATTTTCCCAAATATCCATTACCCAAAAAGATAATTACGTTTATTGGCCCTCTTAATAGTTATGCGGGCATCATCACTCCCGACAATAGCCTTGCAGTTGGCTTGCAATTGTATTTAGGTAAAAATTATTCAGTATATCAATCGGAAGAAGTACTGAATATGTATCCTTCCTATGTTTCCCGCAAGTTTGAATCACCCTATATTTCAGTAAATTGCATCAAGAATGTAATAGATGATATTTTTACCCTCAACCAACCTCCTAAAAAAAGTACACAGTTAATAGAAAAGATGATTGATGAGGGGAAACGTTTATACGTTTTAGATGCATTGTTGCCCTACACAGCAGACAGCCTGAAGAGTGGCTATACTCAACAACAAATTGACAATAGTATTGCCTCTGAGAAAAATATATGGGCATTCTTTGTTGAGAATGATTTGCTTTATCAAACCGACCCTACAGTCATCAGTCCATATGTGAATGACGGGCCAAATACAGCAGAACTTGGTGATAAATCGCCGGGCAATATTGGTCAATTCGTAGGCTATCAAATTGTGAAAAAATGGATGGAGAAAAACGATAAAATTGGTTTAGATAAGCTGATACAAAAGCCTTCCAAACAATTATTTGAGGAGGCTAAGTATCGGCCATAATAGAAATATATCGTTCTCTAAATTCGAAAAAAAACATGTTTATCTTGTAAATATGGATTAAAATTGGAATTTGGCAGAGCAACTTATTTAGCAACTTTAATTGCCTTAATTTGATAATATTCCTGAAATAGCTTTCTTGAATTTGAATCTCCCATATCATCTTGAAAGCATAATAAAGTGGGTTTCTTTTTCATCCATTCCTTTACCATTGCTTTTTGATTCGACTTATCTACTGCAGCATTTATTTCATTTTCAATCAAAGGAAAAAACAGACTATCAGCGTGTTCAACCTGTCCTTTGTCCATTTGAATTTCTCTTGATTTCATAATATTGGAATACAATTTGGCTGAGACCAAGGATGCAAGAATTTCTTTGCTAGTCCTGTTTGCTACAATGCAACATGCAATAGCAATAATGGTCAAATAACCCACATTAGCATGCTTAGCAATCTGTAAAATATTTTTATTCTCAATGAATAATCCCCAATAACATGAAAGTATAAAAAAGACTATCATCGTAATAGCAGTCAATAAATTAACGGCTCTTTCAGGAAATGAACCATTACTTATTATGAGTATGGGAATGAGTACGATACCTAATAGGGCTGTCCAATATGTTATTAAACGAAAAATCGTTGTGGCATTTACCTCTCTTTTTTTTATCCCTACCAACTTATCTTGAAAGTTAATGGAAGAAATAAACAATGCTAGAAAGCTTATCCAAAATAAAGGTGACTGGAAAATATTCCAATACACATCAAAGATTCTAAAAAGAGCAGAAACAAAAGCTACAGGAATATGAATACTCTTATTTCCTATCAATTCCATTCTTTCTCGATTGCCGGGAGCTATTGCAGTAATTGCAAAACTCAATAAATAGATTACTAGGATTGAAAGGAAATAAAATTTTTTCTCAAGTATCTTTTCTTTATTTAATAAAGCTGTAATGAGTAAAATGATTCCTGTAAATAATACACCAACCTCATTAGTGCCATTAGTCATGATGACCAACAGAAGTAGAGAAACAAACAAAAAAGGTTTCCTTTTTGGTGCTGAATTAAGCCAACTTATACCTGTAGAAATTAATAATAATAATAAAATAACCGAGGATTGATAGGTGACGGCACTACTAAACCAAAATAATGCTGTAGATAATTCAGGATAAGCTACAAATAAATTAATACAAATCAGCGATGATAGGGTAATCCTATATACAAAGTTGATTGAATTAGTCAACATGAATCTGTTGATGACGGTAATCAGTCGATAAACCGAAATCAAAGTAAATGTTAGGAGTAAAATGGTATGTAAATAATAAGACGGAATTAAGATGCGGCGATAAGAAAACAAAGAGGCAATAATATTGGAGAAATAACGACCTCCCCAATGTAGATAAACGTATTTTTGGTAGCCTATGAAACCATATTTTCTATTCCATAACAACGCATAATAATCATCGGCAATTGCATGATTAAAGAAGGCGAGAATGCATAATCCAAAAAAGAATAATAAGATGGCTAACCATAAAATTAAAATGCTACCTCGCTTAATCAATTTATTATCCATATACAACTTTATCATTCAGTTAATCACCAAGAAACTAATACAGTTAACTCAAACTTTTATTTTAAATCAATTAGTTTGCAATTGATAGACAAAAAGTTATTTAACTTCTTATTCAACGGGTGCATAAAAGTTTTTCGCTTGAAGAGTTTCGTGGAGACACGAACCTCGGCAGTCTGCCTCGCGGCGTGTCCTCACGCAGCGAAAAACTTTTATGCGCCCTATTCAACAATAGATAGTAATTAACATTCATTTTCTATTGTTGATTCAAAACTATATTATTTTCTAATTTATCATCTAATTCAGCACTAGTGATTTTCTTGTTTTTACAAATATAGCTTTCTTGCTTTCTAATTTGTTCATGTATGTACCCATTTCTCAAATCATAATCCTTTCATTTTATTCCCCCCTTCTTACTTTGAACTTTTAAGTAGTACTATAGGAAGAGGATGTGCGACAGCGAACTGATTTTCACTAGCGGTAGGGGGGAATGAAATAACTGCCCATTTTCAACTGTTTATTCCTATATAATTTTAAGCTTTTTACACTTTATTTCAAAACCAAAAACATAATGTTTGCCATTTGTTGGGGATTGACATCGCTTTGAACCTTGTGCCATGTTATTAAAAAAAGTGGTTGCGCAAGTCAAAACCCCTCCCGTGGGAAATGGCAGCAATCACTCAAATTCATATCCTTTCTTTAAGCATTTTATTTACTCCTTCTTCTCTCAAATAGCTACTGTCCATCATTGTAAGGGGCTGCATAGTGCAGGATGATACTCATTTTGGAGGTCTTCAGATACTCTTTGGAGGTTTCCCAAGGAGCTATGTAAATCTACAGAGTGTCTCTGAAGGTTTACATACTCACCTTGGAGGTTTTCATATAGTCTCTGGAAACCTCCAGAACAGTCCGTAAGACCTTCAGTGAGTATATGGAAACCTCCGGTTGGTATCTGTAGGTCTCCGTAAGGTGTCGGTCAAAATGTATTTTTAGAAAAAAAATTATTTATCTAGTTAAACTTAAAAATTTATATCCTATTCAATAAAACAGATTTTCCAACAAAGCAACACGAAATGATCGTCTTCGCAAATGAAACCTACGGTTATATCTCTATTCCGGCAACCAAAATTAGACTTGGCATAGTAGATGGGAAATGGACAATCCTGTCAGAAAGTGTAGCTCAATTAAATGAGGACATCCGAGTGGTAAAGGAAAACATTACAAGTCTCCTTTCTGATATTAAAGTAGAAGTATTCACTATTGCTGACAGAGAAACATTTAGGATGTATGAAAGGGCAATCGGAGCCCCGATTCCGGTGGTAGATTATAGTCCTGTTTTCAGGATAAAGGCGGTAGATTTTTTATTGCTAAAATTAGTATTTATCAATTCGGCGACACCTAATAGTAGGGCGATGCCTAATGGGAATTGGATATTTTTTGAATACTATATTGGTGAGGAGGGTTTGAAGATTGGCAGTATTCCCTTTGCCAATGCAGTGAATATTTCAAAAGCCTTTTTTACGCTTCATTTTAAAGAAACAGATCTTAGAAAAACTATTTATATGCATTGCTATTATGAAAATGAACACGGGCAACGTAGCCACGTAAGTACCATGCTTACTTATGTGATTTCTTAGTTAAATGTAACTATTTGGCTATTGTATAAATAAGGCGCAGGAGTATATCCTGTGCCTTATTTATTTTGAGGGATAGATGGATTGTGAAAGGAAAGTGGTTGGAACAGAATTTTTGTTGGGAAAATATTTGATGGGTTTGCTTTTAAAAAGATGATGAGCAATCTATTGATGTTTATTACTTCTTCACTAATTTCTAATCCCATGTCTGAACTTTTATACGAAAGTCTTGAGTTCATATACACTAAAATATAATATTACTTTTCAATTTCAATTTTTGAATTTCATTACTGAATTTTATTGGACATATCCTAAACATTTGTGGGTTAGTAATAGTGAGTTGACAGGTATGAACCTTCTATTATGGCGTAATTAACATTGAATTGGAGGATATTATTTGAGCGAAATGTTATAAAAATTAGTCATTTACAACTGTCCTGTATTAAATTATTATCATATTTACCTA
>CANCKV010000121.1 GCA_947378615.1 Chitinophagaceae bacterium
CATTTATGGGCCAATGTTAAATTTGTCAATACTGCAACTCCAACAAGTAAAGCAGCTCCTGAAAATAATTTTATTTTCTATGAAACTTATTTGGGTTTGCCCAGTATCGCTCCTGCACTAATTCCGTTTGCAAACGGCAATGTGTTAAAGTCTTCGAAACATCATTTTGTTTTTACTGAAACCGAAGTGGGCAAAACCATGTATGTACGTTGTTATTATCAAATTACAAATGGTAGTCGTAGCCCTTCAAGTGCAGTTATAAGTTTTCCGATTATTTAGTGAAGGAAAAGAGGTAAAAAGTATGAGTTATGAACTATGAAATATGAGTTTGTGAAGAAATAACAAAGAGGTTGCTCGTTTTAGGTGCAGCCTCTTTTCTAATTATTGACTTATGAAACCTGGTTTTTTCAGTTAACTTTCACACTTCTAATTGAAGTTGTAAATGTTAGTTCTTCAATTTTTGTCACTAAAAACGCTACCTTAATAAAATTAAGTTCAAAATAGATTAAGCAAGTTGTATTATACTTCAATCCACAGTCAGACTTGTAACTTATAACCTACTACCTGTAACTTATTACCTACTTCTTCCTGAATTAATGATGTTCAGTTGAAATATAATAATGCCGTTCGATAGTATCCTTTTTTATCCAATTCAATTCTTCTTTACTCAACGACAATTCTTTATTTTCGGTCGTGATAGTGATTCGTTTCCCCGAAACAGGAATTGTTAACGGCATATTGAATCCTTCTATGCAATTAGTCCATTTGATTGTAATTTTATTGTCACTTTTATTAAGCGAGTAACTCAATTGAGGAATTTGAGTGGTTCGTAAATATTGGTCAAACACTTTACTAAAGTCAATCCCTGATTGTTGAGAGATATAATTCTCAATCTGCTGTGTGGATACAGATTGATGATAAAATTTGCTATTCATCCCTCTCAAGATTTGCCTGAATAAAGTATCGTTATTGATGATGTGCCTTATATTATGAATGAGATTTGCCCCTTTGTAATAAATATCACCACTTCCCTCCTTGTTTACTCCGTAAGGGCCAATAAGAGGCTTATCATTCAATATTCTTTTCCTCAAACCCACACAATAATCGTTTGCAGCTTCAATCCCAAATAGCCATTGTGTGTACAAAACTTCTGAATACATAGTAAATCCTTCATGAATCCATAAGTCGGCGATGTCATTCGCCGTAATACTGTTGCCAAACCATTCATGCCCACTCTCATGGATGATAATAAAATCCCATTTCAATCCCCATCCACTGCTGCTTAGGTCTGTACCTCTATATCCATTTTTGAATCCATTTCCATATCCAATCGCACTTTGATGTTCCATCCCCAAATAGGGTGCTTCTACAAGTTTGTAGCTATCCTTGTAAAAGGGGTATTTTCCAAACCAATATTCAAAACAATGTAGCATCGGTTTTACTTGTGCAAACTGCTTTTTTGCCTTTTCAAGGTTATATTCTAATACCCAATAACTAAGATTCAGTTGTCCCCCCTCCCCTATTATAGTATCCAGAAAATTAGTGTATTTGCCTATATAGGGAATGATATTATAATTATTTATTGGATTGGAAACCCTCCATTCAAAACTATTGATAGACTTGACTTTTATTGTGTCCCTTGAAATTGGCTTGCCTTCAATAATGATGTTAATATGACATAAATCTGGCATTTTTCCACCATTACCATTACTGATTCCTTTCAATGAATCAGGCAGATTGATATGAATGTATGCGCCCTTATCGGGTTTGTCGCTTTGCAAATCCTTACAAGGATACCAACAACTTGCCCCTAACTCCTGACATGCCACACTTACCCACGGATTACCAAGGCTATCTTTTGTCCAAATCCATCCGCCATCCCAAGGAGGGTTTACCGCTTCCTTTGGTTTTCCGTGATAATCAAAAACTAAAAAGGGGGTTTCGTTTATTTTTAACTCAGGCATCTTTACCAAATAAACACCATCAACCCTAGAAAATGATAGACTAGTGGTATCATGAAGAAAATGTATCTTATCAATAACCAACGAATCTTGAAGGTCAATTTGCATCATCCTTGAAGGTTTCAAAACTTTAAAAATAATTGAACTGTGTCCTTTGATGGTCTTATTTTGGAAATCAGGTGTTACCGTAATATTATAATTCAATACATCCCACCAATCTCTGTTAGGGTTATTACTTCCTCGAAGTGTATCTGCCTTAGTGAAGGAATCTTTTGGAGAAAGTAACTGTGCATGAAGAATGGATGTCACAGAAAAGAAAAAAATGAATAAAAAACAATTGACTTTCTTTATCATATTTATTTCTTTTAAACTGTATGTGTTACTTTTAATTGTATATAGTAAGTTTATAGAAAATATCTATATCCAATTGATACTGCTACAGGTAGGGGTTTTATTTGAGGCTTATAATAATCTATTGCGTTTTGATATTCTGAATTTCGAATAGGTAGTAGTAGTGCAAATGACCAATAACCTTTACTATACTGACTGCCTCGTCTATCAAATCCTAAACCGAATGTAGGGCCGTAATAGGTTTTTTGATATACTGTGGTATTGTTATATGAATCAGTAACTTTCATTGCAGCTACATATCCATACATTGCCAGTGCATAAAAAGAAGTAGAATGAGGTTTAGAATTTTCATTATTGAAGCGATACTTAAGCCCTGCATTATAACCTAGACCAATGATATTATAGCCTAATCCCAAAAAAGCACCAAGATGATTACTAGGATAGCCCAAGAAGTTAACGCCTATTCCTCCATAATCAAGTCCAAGACCGATACCAACTGACCTTTCAAAATCCTTATGGGGTTCATTTTGTGCCCTCGCTTTATTCAAACAAAAGATAATGAAAAGAGACATAGCAAAGAGGCATTTTAGATAACGATTCATAAGAAAACAATTAGGGTGTTTTAATTAAAGTTAAGTTAAGCAAATATAATGTTGAATAAGATACTAAACAGAATGGGGTGAATAAAAGTTTTTCGCTTCGTTAGTACACGCTGCATGGCAGTCCGCCGAGTTTTCACTACCGAGAAAATAGAAAATCAAAAAAAGAGACTTACTTCACCGTATCGATTTTTTTTTAAAATGTCGGTACGGTATTTTGTTTGTATATGGTTATTTTAGAGAAAATATCTATATCCAATACTAACTCTAACGGGCAACGTATTTATTGCGGGCTTATAAAAATCAATTGCGTTTTGAAATTCTGAGTTTCGAATTGGCACTAATAAAGCAAATGACCAATACCCTTTGCTATTCTGACTTCCTCGTTTGTCACATCCTAAACCAAAAGTAGGACCATAAAATGTTTTCTGATATAAAGTATTATTGTCATTAATATCAGGAACTTTCATTGCCGCAATATATCCATACATGGCTAACACATAAAAAGAATTTGTATGAGATTGAACGTTGTCATCATTGAACCGATACTTTATCCCTGCATTGTATCCTAAACCAATGATAGTATAGCCTAATCCCAAAAAAGCGCCGAGATGATTACTAGGATAGCCCAAGAAGTTAACGCCTATTCCTCCATAATCAAGTCCAAGACCTATACCAACTGAACTTTCAAAATCCTTAGGGGGTTCATTTTGTGCCCTTACTTTATTCAAACAAAAGATAATGAAAAGAGACATAGCAAAGAGGCATTTTAGATAACAATTCATAAGAAAACAATTATGGGTGTTGTCCTTAATATTAAGTTATGCAAATATAATTTTGAATAAGATACAACTCAGTAAGATTTAACACAAAGTGTGTAACGAAGTAATTCTATTCAATTTTATATCAATTAGAAAAATAGAGGACAAACAAATAGATGCATAGTCACCTATAAATGCAACTTCACAGCATAATTAACTATTTTAAGAGAAGTTATATAATTGCAAGTATAGAAAGTAAGTAAATAAATTTAGGGTGAATATTACACTTCATTTTCCTTGCCCATTGCTGCCAACTTCATCTTGTGTGCTACAGATTCTCCTAAATAATTAGTCATTCTTTTTTCGATAAAATAAATTACAGGAGTCAATAAAATCGCCATTGTAAACTTGTAGATATAATTTACAATGCAGATTGCCAATACCAATTGCCAACTCCACCCCTTCCCTATTTTGAAAGCAATAAATAATACGACGAAACTATCCACTAATTGTGAAACCACTGTGGAACCCGTTGACCGAAGCCATACCCACTTATCACCTGTAATTTTTTTAATTCGATGAAAAATATAAACATCTACAAATTGACTGACTAAAAATGCCATTAAACTACCTACAATAATCCACATCCCTTGTCCGAAGATTCCATTAAAGGCATCCTGCATATTTGGAATGCCACTTTCCTTACCACTCGAAAACCAAAAATCAGCTGCGGGAACCTGAATTGCAATGTAAAACATAAGAAATGCATAAGAAATAAGACCTACTGCAATATAACTGATCGCCCTAACTGCTTTAGGGCCATAAAATTCATTGACCACATCGGTAATGATAAATTCTAGTGGCCATAACAACACCCCACAAGTAAGATTGAATGCCATTCCACTTTGACCAAAAATGGTAAAATTAAAAGGATGGATGCCAAGTGTTTTCTCAAAAGAAAAGATTTTACCTCCAATACATTCTGCAATTAGCGCATTTGCAACAAAGAAAGCTGTAATGAAAATGAAAAGTTTTGAAGACCTGTCTTTAAGAATGTTTGTTACCATATTGAGTTAGCTTATTTATTGATTTAAAACTTTGAACTATTTTATTAATTTATTTGCACAATTGCATGTTTTCAAAAATTTGCTGCAAAATGTTGCCATGCAAAATTTAGTTCACTTTCCTATTCTTGTAAAAACAAATTGAACTATTTTTTATTTTCCAACACAAAGTCCAAAAGACTCAAAGACACAAAGTCAAGTTTAAGTTCCACTTTTTTCTTTATGGAATTTATTGTCTTAGTGTTAAAATAATATTTGATTCCAATTTCTATTGTCAAAAAGCTGTTTTTCAATCCTAAAAATAAAAATATGAAATCAAAACACCGTGATGAGCACAAGGTTCAAGGTTGCTTTGTCAAATTCCCTTTGTAATAAATTCTTATCCTTCTATCAAAATAATAAGACAATGATTTGACCTAAGAAAATCAATGCATTTGATACATTTAACCAAATTGGGATTTCTGACTTTTTTTTATTTACTAATAGAAAAAGTCCCAATAGTATCAAAAAGATGTTCAGGAAAAAGGCGACTCCCCATCCCAAAATAATAATTATTGAATTGACATCTTGATTGACCAAAAAATCTTTTGTGTGCCTTACCAACAAACAATATAGAAACAAAAGATTACAAATAAATGCAACTCTACTGATAAATAAATGTAAATGCGTACGCATAAGTATAATTGAGATTGAAAAATAGCATTAATTTGCCGCCATATAAAACAATAATAATGAAGAATTTTAATTGGAAAGCAATTTTGCCACATTTTGTTGCTATTCTTACATTTTTAATCTTATCGATCTTCTATTGTAAACCTGCAATGGAAGGCAAGATTGTTGAACAGCATGACGTTCAACAGTGGAAGGCAATGTCTCACCAATCTTTTGTATATAAGGAAAAACATGGTCATTTCCCTTTATGGACAAACAGTATGTTCGGAGGAATGCCTGCCTATCAGATAGTTATAGGAACCAAAGAGGATACATATTCTTCCATTAATATCAACTATATAAATCAAGTTTTGACATTAGGACTTCCAAAGCCTGTCTATTATCTTTTTCTTTGCGGTCTTGGTTTCTATTTGTTATGTGTTGTAATGGGAGTCAATCCTTGGTTAAGTATAGCCGGAGGCATCGCTTATGCCTATTGTTCTTATGACCCCATTTTAATCACTGCAGGTCATGATACAAAACTTGTATCAATTGCTTATGTACCTGCTATTTTAGCATCGATACAGTTGATATTCAAGAAAAAATATTGGATAGGGGGAATAGCCTTAATCATTTCGGCTACCGGACTTTTCTATCAGAGTCACCAACAGATAGCCTATTATCTGTTGTTAATGTCAATATTCATGTTCATTCCTTTTTTTATTAAAACAATTACCGAGAAAGATTTTAAACATCTAGGTTACAGTCTTTTGTTGAGTATTGTTTGCGCTATTATTCCACTCTTTCTTGTGTCGAACAGTTATTTACCCACTTATGAATATTCAAAAGAAACCATGCGTGGAGGTGGAAGTGGTTTGACATTAGGGAAGAACGAAAATAAAAACAAAACCGACGGAGGGCTTGATAAGGATTATGCCTTTAAATGGAGTTATGGAATTGGAGAAACAATGACATTAGCCGTTCCGAATGCTTATGGAGGTGGAAGTTCTACTAGCTTGGGAGAAGATTCCAAAGTTGCCAATCTTCTTCAAAACTCACCAGAAATACCACAACAAGCGATGCAGCAACTTTATCAAGTTGCTTCTGCCTATTGGGGCGATCAACCTGGCACTTCAGGTCCTGTTTATTTGGGTGCCTTTATTTGTTTACTCGGTCTTTCTGGTTTTATATTGTCAACTAATAAAAACAAATGGTGGTTGTTGGCGATAACCCTTTTCGGAATAGTACTTGCTTGGGGTAAAAGTTTAGAATCCGTCAACTATTTCTTATTTGACTATATGCCATTTTATAAAAAATTCAGGGCTCCATCTATGGCTTTAGTGATGCCCCAATTATCTGTTTCTTTGATGGCATTAATCTTTATAAACGATTTTCTTATAAAATTCGAAACTGCCAAGGAAATAGCTAAGGAAGAAAAAGAGAAATTCCTAAAAAGCTTTTTAATCATAGCTGCCTCATTTGCAGGTCTGTTAATTGCATTTTATTTACTCGCAGGCTACAGCAACTCAAATACATTGGCTTTAAGAAAGAGTCTTGAAAATGCGTTTAAATCTAACGATGGATTTATAAGAAGTTATATGTCAGCTTTGATTGAAGATAGAAAGTCCTTGTATTTAAACGACATGTTACGCTCATTGGGGATTATATTGGTTGCTGTAGGGGCACTATTTGCCTATTCAAAGAAATTTATAAAGACTCCTATTGTAATTTCACTTTTTATTTTGTTGGCAATCATTGACTTATTACCTGTTGGAAGAAGATATTTCAATGAAAATAATTTTGTTGACGGGGATACTTACGAACAGAACTTTCAGAAATTCAATGCCGATTTGCAACTTGAAAAGGATACTAGTTTTTATAGAATATTGAATTTGGCCTCCTTTAATGGAAACTCTTTTAGCATTGATTTAGGTAATTCTTTTAATGATGCCATGGCTTCCTATCACCATAACACCATTGGAGGATACCATCCTGCAAAATTGTCGAGATATAATGACCTGATAGAGAATCAGATTTATAAAAACATTCAAGCATGGGGAAGTAATCCAAATGCAAAGGATAGTTTCCCTGTTTTGAACATGTTGAACATGAAATATGTCATTGTTCCTGACCAAAAAGATCCAAAACAAACAACTGCAGTTCCCAACCCTTATGCTTCTGGGAATTGCTGGTTTGTGAAAGAAGTAAAGTTTGTAAAGGATGTAAACGAAGAAATGTCTTCCCTAGATCATTTCAACCCAAACAATACCGCATTTACAAATGAAAGTAATAAGTCAATTGTAGGCAATCAGCCATCTTTCGACTCTACTGCTTCTATCCATTTTATTCAGAATGACAATGATTATATCAAATATGAAAGCAATGCTGCGTCCAATCAATTTGCCGTATTTAGTGAAGTATATTATAGTCAGGGTTGGAATGCTTATATAGACGGAAAGAAAGTAGATTATTGTAAGGTAAATTATGTTTTGCGAGGTATGCCGATTCCCGCAGGAAAACACTTGATAGAATTTAAATTTGATCCTTATCTATTAAGTCTTGGAGAACATCTTTCTAAAATTGCTGGGTACCTATCTGTATTACTTGTCCTTTTATTTGGGTTTCTTGAATGGAAAGACTATAAAAAAAGGAGTGTATAAAGTAATTATTGATTTGATGGACTTATGTAATCTGCATTAGTATATATCAAGAATTTAAAGAATAACTAATTTTAGCAAATTCTCAAGTTGTTTATATTATTTCCAAGTATAAAATTGGAGTGAC
>CANCKV010000122.1 GCA_947378615.1 Chitinophagaceae bacterium
CTACCGTTATAATTTGCTTGGTAGCTAGTGCTAGGTAAGAGTCCATTGAGTAATATTCCTCCTGATGCAGTTGCGCAATTTGAAGGTATCACACTACTACTACCTGTAATGTTTGGAGTTGTATTCACAACAACAGTAATGATTTTCTCTTGAGATATACAATCACCTAAAGTTGCTTTAACCTTATAATTGCCTTCATTTGAAGAAGTTGAACTTGGTATAGAAATGTTATTTGTGTTATTACTAGAACCATTAGGCAATATCCACGAAAAGGAACTGTTTCCCGGAGTTGTAGTGCTAGCTGTCAGATTTAGAAGGGAACCACTGCAAATGGTAGTTGAACCCGTGATAGTTGGTGTGGATGGAGTTTGATTTACGACTACAGTTACTATTCCAGCACCAGAAATACACCCATTCAATGATGCCGTTACCGAATATGTTCCACTGCCATTTGTTTGGATATTTGGTATGGTAGGATTTGCAGAATTGTTATTATTAAAATTGATGGGTCCTGACCAAGAATAGGAAACACTAGGAGTCGTCGAGCTAGCCGATAATGACAAAGGACTACCGCTACAAAGAATAATATTATTATATGTAACTGTTGGCGTGGCAGGAGGATTTGGGTCAGATAAAGTAATTGGTCCTAAAACATTTGATGGGCAAGTACCTTGTGTGGCAGTAATATGATCGTAAGTGCCTGATTTTAAAGAACCGATTGTAATTGTTCCATTATTGGCTAATAAATTTAGTTGTGTTGCTGGAATGCCGTCTTTTGCATAATTTATAGTATAACTAGTTCCTGTTGTCAGACCACTTATTGTAATTGAACCACTTGCTTGTTGACATGCCTTTGGCGAATCTATTTTTGCAACTTCTATTTTTGGGGAAGGAGAAATAATTACAGTAATATCCATTCTACCACTCTCACAATCTGCATTATTTTGGCTGACATAATAGTGTTGAGTACCTACAGCATTTGAATTTATTGAAGGAGTAACTGTACTTGCTATTCCTCCACTTGAAACTGTGTACCAATTGAGGATATTTCCAACATCGGCTGTGGCATTCAAAGTCGTATTTGTACTATACTGACAAGTAGTTACAGCAGTCGTAGCTCTTGGAAGATTAGGTGTTTTATTGACTGTAATTACAAATGATTTTGAAATACCAGAACAACTGCCTCCTGATCCAATTGGGGTAACTGTAATTGTTGCTGTGACTGGATTAAGTCCAATATTTGTAGCTTTGAAAATAGGAATATTTCCTGTTCCACTTGCCTTCAAACCAATTGCAGTGTTGCTATTTGTCCAACTAAAGCTTGTGCCTGCTATACTACTTGTAAATGCAGGAATATTATTTACAGTGTTGCCACTACAAACAATAATATTAGACATGTCAGTAATGGTTGGAGCTTGAGATACAGTTACTGATTGCGAGGTAGAAGTGGTTCCGCAAGAATTACTAGCATCTAATTTTACTGTACTACTACCAACAGTATTGAAAGTGACATTGCCAGGACTTGCTGAATTAGAAGAAGAGGGAGAACCACCTTGAAAAGACCAATTATAGGACAGGTTATTATCGCCACAACCTATTGCTGTTAATGAAGGTGTAATTGGGATACCTGTACAAGCATTACTGCTTATATTGATACTACTTAATTGAGGTTTCCGATTGGCAGTTATTGTTTGTGTTGAGGATGTTTTTAATCCGCCACACCCATTAACAGATAAACTGACATTATAGATGCCTTGATTATTAAATTGGACAACTGGAACATTAGAACTATTATTTGTTCCTGAAAGAAAAGTTGTATCGCTACTAATTGAGCCATTTGAACATGTAGAACTGCTTTTTGTAATATTCCAAGTCACTCCATTATTGGCACAAGAACCTGATGGAGAAGTATTAGTTAGATTAACTGCAAATGGAACACAACCGCTTGGAGATGAAATAGAGAAAGTTGGAGAGGGTGGCGTATTTGTGACACAAATGGTTTTTGAAAAGGTATCAGATCCACACAGTCCTGTTGCAATTAATGAAACTTTATATATGCCAGCTATTGAAAATTGATGACTAGGATTGGTCGAATTTGAAGAGTTACTTCCGGATGAGGGGTCTCCAAAATTCCAATCATAAAAAGTAGTGGTACTACAATCTGGGCTATTTGAAGCAAGTGAAGTAGTATTAATGAAGGATACAGTTGTACCTACACATACATTTTGAGAATTGACATTAAAGTTTGCACTAGGCTTTTTAAAAATAGTAATACTGCCAATAGTCGCTGGAGTAGTTTTACATTTATTTGTTGCTTTTAAAGTCACAACAAACTGATTGTCTTTACTAGAACAAGATGAAATATTAAATAAATGAAATATAGAATCTACTACTAAGGGAGTTGTCCATAAAATACTTCCAGTACCATCAGCGAAATCCCAAGAATATGTTGTTCCGACTGTATTTTTAGAATAGTTAGTACATTTAAACCAAAAACCAATTGGTGCACAACCTTGAGTACTACCTTCAGGCGGTCCCTGAATCCCAACTGCAGGATTAGTTTCATTAATTACATCATAATTTCTACTTGCATAACATCCTAAACTATTCGTTGCAGAAACGACCAAGGAGAAAACACCAAATGATGTATAACTATGTTGAATAGGGAAATCATTATTTGTAGGATTAATAGTCTGAGATAAATCACCCCAATTTATAAGATAGTTCGCAATATTTGAACTATTTGTCGTTCCATTTCCTACACTAATTGAAAATAATGGATTTGTAGTTGTATTTCCACAATTATTAAATGGAATTACTGCGAACTTATTATTGTTGTCCAATAATTTTAAATCAGGCACTTCTTTTACGGTAATATTTCCCGAAATATTTACTTGACTGCAACTCCCAGATGTACTTACAGTATAATTATAAGTTCCTGATACCGTTGGAGTACCGCTAATAGTAAACTTTCCGTTACTATAATTTCCACTCAAACCTGTGGGCAACCCAGAAATTGCCGCATTATTTCCACCTCCCCCTATGCTATAAATAACATTGGCAAATGCTGTATTTGCACATAAAGATTGATTATCATTTCCTGAAAACAAAGAAATAGTTGCATTTGGGTTGACTGTTATTTTTATTGAATTTGAAACAAAAGTTACTCCATTTAACGTTGTAGTTACTACATATTGACCACTTTCAGTGGCAGAAAAAGTATTTAAGGTCGCTCCAATAATGTCTATATTATCTATTCTCCATTGTATTGTTGAGCCCGAGTCTATTTTTGTTGCAGTTAAAATTGCATGACCTCCACTACAAAATGAAGTGTCATGATTTGGTGATAGTTCTGGGTTCCCCGCTTTTATATTCCCCACAAAGAAAAACAAGACCAAACTCACACAGATAAAATGGATTAATAGCTTCTTCATGATAGGAAATTGTATTTATGATGTTCGATTAATAGGTAATAAGAAATTAAAACAAAAAGTGGACATGTCAAACCCTAAAATCAATAGATAATTGGTGTCAGCAAGGCTACTTGCCACTTCAATAGATAGAAATAATCGGTTCATAATATCACTATTATCATTAACTCAAATTTTCTATAATAAAACCGTAATGGAATTAAAATAATTTATTTTGCTTTGTCTTTTTGTTCTTTCGGTCTTGTTAAATAATAAATATTGATATTCTTAATCAAGGCTTCATTGAAACGGTGCAAATGTATGGAAGAACTTTGAAAATGGGTGTAGAAATTCAACATTGTGTTATTTGTATTATTTGTATAATCTCACACCGATTTAAATTCTATAATCATCTTAAAATAGTTGCAGTGTGGGCTAACATAATTTTTAAGTAGTAAGTTGATGTAATTCATTTTCACAATTTGTATCATCCTTTACAACAAGGAATTAGGGCTGATACCCATCTTTTCATGAATAGCTATCTATCATCAACAAAGAATCCTACAACTTTTTTATACGATTATGTAATAAAGTCCTCAATGCCCCAAAATACCTTTGCCTTATCAAATAAAAGTGGTTCTTTCATTGATTCATGTAAGTACCACTTTACAATTCACTTTGGTTATTTAACGCTACTCATTGCCTAAATGGCATCACAAGCGGTCTTAATTGAAGTGAAAAAAGCTCTTTGAATTTGACAAAACGTTGATTTGCAGCCACTCAAGCACGTGCTTGAGAGACTGCCGCACTTGCGTGAGAGACTAAAGGACGTGCTTTAGTCACAAAAAGAATCTTTTTGAGGTTGCCGCAAGTGCTTTTGTCGTTGCCGTACATACGGGAGTGACTGCCGCACGTGCGGGAGTGGTGGAAGCAAGTACTTGAGTCATTGCAGCACGTGCTTGTGTGGTTGCAGCACGTACGGGAATGGCTGCCGCATTTGAAAAATTAAGTTTTAAAATATTTTACAGGGGTTAATTAAATGAAAAAGCGTTAGGTTTTTAATTATTTAAAGACAAAAAAATTGAAAACTTCCCTACACATCCTGCGAGGTAAGACTATACGATGCTAAATAGTCGATGCAATTGCCTTTAAACAGTGGGAGTTATCAGTACAAGACAGGCGTCAATTTTTTTCACAGTTTTATAGGTATAATATGAAGAAGAAGAAATATTATCTGCCTGATGCGGACTATGAAAGGGAAATTTGGATGAACATTTTTTATACCGGTGTTGCGGGGTTGCCTGCTGCCTGGGATATAGATGCCACTCAAATAACTTCACTATTGAATGACAGGAATGCCTTTAGGTATAGCCTATTATTTCAAGAAGCAGTCAATGTTTTTTGTCAAACATGTACTGCGTCTAAGCAATTGCTGAAGAATGGCCCTAAATCATTGATTCCTCAGGCGTTCCCTGTTTTTGTTCCTCCTGCCGGTATGCCGCTTATTGCAGTTACACCTGGAATTTTTAATCGAGTTACCCAATTAGTTGGGAAATTGAAGAAGAATGACTTGTATAATGAAGCAGTTGGCAAAATACTAGGTGTGATAGGTACGGAGATTGTAGTGGATTATACTTCTTTACAACCTGCATTAGCACTGTCTTTCGAAGGTGGTCACATACATTTAAAGTATTTACGTGGCAAAACAGATGGCATCGTGTTGTATAGTATGAGAGGTACAGAAACTACATTTACGCTGTTAGCCACTATTACAAAAACTGTCTTTAATGATACCCGTCCCAACCTTGAAGTTGGACAAGCCGAAACAAGGCAATATCGGGCATTCTTTATGGTAAGTGATGTAGCAGTAGGTATTGAAAGTCTAGTAGTCAGCCTTAGTTGTTAAAACTAATCGTTGATAGATGGATTTCGAGGAGCGGGTATTCCGAAAGGGATGCCCGCTTTTTTTATATCCAATAGTTTTAATAGGATAGGGGTAGCTCAAAGTGAAAACGATTCGTTAAATGGTAATTGTACGGAAGAAATAACCATAAAAGTGGTGTTACTACTTTGGAGTTTTTACTATAAGGAACACAATGGTATTCACAAAGAAACACAACGATTTATGGTCTCGATAATCGCTTAGTCTAGAAAAAATTGATTAGAAAACTTTGTGACCCTTGTTTTTTTTGATTTCTTTGTGCTAAAAGCTCCTGAATAGGAACAAAGTGGAACTTTTTATTATTTGAATTAAGCGTTGATTAGATTTGTCAACTTTCAAAAAGTTGACAAATCTTGCAGCCCACGTTATTTTGATTGTCACAGCAGATAACATTGTTGATACCGAAAAAAGCACCTTCGACACCCATATAACCACTTTTGATACCCATATAAGCTCTATACCCATATCGAAAAGCTATTTTACACAAGTTTTGAGTGAAATTAAATTGTCTGCATGTAGAGTATATACCCTTACACTTTAAATCCTTTTCCATCTCCTTTCAAATCAATTACATTTACAAAAAATCAGGAAAATGATAACTGACATCAATCAATTGGACTTAACCATACAATATACTTATGCAGATTATCTCACTTGGCAATTTGAAGATAGGGTGGAATTGATCAGGGGGGTGATTAGTAAGATGAGTCCAGCACCAATGAGATTACATCAGGAAGTATTAGGAAATCTCTTCGTTCAGATATATCGTTTTTGTGAAAATCACCCATTTAAGGTTTATGCTGCCCCCTTTGATGTGCGGGTAATCAATAAACGTAAACCTATCAATAATCAATCTATTCTTTCAGTTGTACAGCCTGATATTACGGTCATCTGTGAGTTGAATAAATTAGACGATAGAGGATGTTTGGGTAGCCCAGATTGGATTATTGAGATACTTAGTCCAGGGAATTCTAAAAAGGAAATGAAAGAAAAATATTCTTTGTATGAAGAAAATGGGTGAGAGAATATTGGATTATATCTCCTACTCATCAATTTGTTCAGGTATATCATCTAAAGAATGATAAATTTATCTTGAAAGACACCTATTATAATGGTGATAATATTCCTGTAGGCATCTTTGAAGGATTCTATATTGATTCAGAAAAGATGTTTGCATAGTTCCTATTTGGTATTGAAAAGTAGGAGAGGAGCATCTCTGAAAAAATGTTCTATCCATTGAAAAGTAAAAATAAGAGTACGAGGTTTTTAATGCTACGCAGTAGTATTCCTCTGTGCCCTTCTTTTCAATAAAACATAGATAAATCTATATCTTTTCTCTGTGCCTCTGTGCCTATGTGTTTAGCTTTTTTTTTCTAAAACTTATACAACCAAAGCGATTCTTTACACCAAATAAACATTAAAGACTATTTCGAAATTTCTTTTGATGCGTTCTTTTACATCGTACATTGGAACAGAAGTGCCCAATTCTTTTTGTAAGGAAGTGACTTGTTTATTGGCAATTCCACATGGGATAATATTTTCAAAATAGGAAAGGTCTGTATTCACGTTAAAGGCAAACCCATGCATCGTAATCCACCTACTACAACGAATCCCCATCGCACAAATTTTCCTAGCTTTACCAGGAACTCCCACATCAAGCCAAACACCTGTTTCGCCGGGGCTCCTGTCTCCATCTAATCCATAATCTTCCATTGTCAAAATGATAACCTCTTCCAAACATCTTAAGTACCATCCTAAGTCTGTTTTGAATCTATCTAAATCCAATATTGGATACCCTACTAACTGTTCAGGACCGTGAAAAGTAATATCCCCCCCTCTATTGATATGGAAAAATTCAATTCCCTTTTCTTTCCTATCCTTATCACTGATTAATACATGCTCCTCTTTACCACTCTTTCCCAAAGTGTACACAGGATAGTGCTCGACAAATAATAAATGATTATTTATTTGGTCATAGTAATAATCCTTGTCAGATTGTGTGGTAGCATTTAATAACATCCCCTTCGCCTCGACATTTTGTTTTAACAAAATTTCCTGTAAATCCCAAACTTCCTTGTAATGACGGACACCTAAATCCTTAAAAAACACTTCTTGTTTCATGTCACAAACTTACAACATCAATATTCAAACTGAATTTAACTTATAAACATTCAAATCACATAATTTCAACACCTAACAGGACTTGAACTCTTGACTCGAAATACTTATAACGTATAACCTACAACTTACCTACAACATACAACCTAAAACTCATAACTCATAACTCATAGCTTTTGCCTATTCTTCCAACCGGACCTTTACCGCAAATGCATGTGCTGCCAATCCCTCTGCTTCTGCCATTAATTGTACGGTTTTGCCGATATTCTTCAATCCCTCTTTTGATAATTGTTGGTAGGTAATCTTTTTTACAAAACTATCAATACTAACACCACTATAAGCCCTTGCAAATCCATTAGTAGGAAGTGTATGATTGGTGCCACTAGCATAATCTCCTACACTTTCTGGTGAGTAATTGCCAAGAAATACAGAGCCTGCATTGATGATTCTTTCTCCTACCTGTTCTGCATAAAAACAACTCAATATCAAATGTTCAGCAGCATATTCATTGACTAAGTCAATTGCCTGCATCATATCTTTCACAATGATAGCCTTACTGTTTTCTAATGCCTTGATTGCAATTTCTGCTCTTGGTAAAACAGCCACTTGCTTGGTTAATTCAGCAATTACATTGTGTACAACTTGTTCATCGCAAGTAACTAAAACGACCTGAC
>CANCKV010000123.1 GCA_947378615.1 Chitinophagaceae bacterium
GAAGTATTTTTAAAGAAACAATTATTGGTAGTCATACTCTCAAAATTGCTAAGAAACTAGAAACCCCTGTGCTTGTAGTTCCTTTTGATGTTAAATATACAAAGTTTGAAAGATTTACTTTATTAAGTGATTTAAAAGATGTTGTAGAAAATACACCAATTGAAAAAATTGATACAATTTTAACTAAGGTAAAATTGACTATTCTACATGTTATTTTCAAACCTAGAGCTAAGGATGCTCCTGAAAATCCTGAAAAAGAAAAGATAGAATTTTTACTCAAGAAATATAAGCCAGAATTCCATTATAAAGTGAGTGATCATTTTACTGATGGAATTTTAGATTATACTCATGAACATGATGTTGATGTTTTTGTGATTATTCCAAAGCATCATAATATTATTGAAGCCATATTCAATGGTCATACCAAGAAATTGGCATTTCATACAAAGGTTCCTCTTTTAATAATTCATTAGATTATTAGTCAATTAATAAAAAGGTGCAAACAATTTCTGTTTGCACCTTTTTTAATTTTAACCAAATAGTCTCAATTCAAATATTTTCCAACAATTGGAACTCTTCTCCCTACTCCAAAAGCCTTTGGACTGATTCTTATTATAGGGCAAAACTGATTTCGTTTGTATTCATTTGTATTCACCAATTTAATTGTCCTATCTACAATTGATGGTTCAAACCCCTGCGCCTTAATTTCTACTGGCCCTTGTCTCCTTTCTATATATTGGAATAATATCTTATCTAAAATTGAATAATCTGGAAGGCTGTCACTATCTTTTTGATTTGGTCTAAGTTCAGCACTTGGCGCTTTTGTTATAATGTGATTAGGAATAATTTCCCTTTCTCTATTTATATATTTAGCCAATGCATAAACCTGCAATTTATAACAGTCCCCTAGTACACCTAACCCTCCTGCCATATCTCCATAAAGGGTTCCATAGCCGGTAGATAATTCGCTTTTGTTTGATGTGTTCAGTAATATATATCCAAACTTGTTGGCAATTGCCATTAATAAATTACCCCTCGTTCTACTCTGCATATTCTCTTCTGCAAGACTAAATGGTAAATCCTGAAATATAGGCTGAAGTGTATGAAGGAAACTTTCATAAACATCATTAATTCTAATGATATCGTAGGGATTATTTAAGTTTTTACTTAATTCTACTGCATCATTAACGGAATGTTCGGTAGAATAAGGCGAAGGCATTAATATAGCCCTTACATTTTCGCTACCTAATGCATCACAAGCAAGTGCTAATACGACAGCTGAATCAATTCCTCCACTACTTCCTAGGATTGCTTTTGTGAAACCCATCTTATCAAAATAATCCTTAATGCCTATTATTAATGCATCGTATATCTGATTAATATTTAGTGTTTCATCAAGAGTAAGCAGTCCGTCACTTTCAGAAATGGAATGGCTTTCAATAATACTATTTTCCATTTCAATGAAACCATTGTCTTTCAAAATAATACCCTCTACTGATTCTTTGAATGAAGGAAATACTTTACACAGCTTACCCTGATTGTCATAGGCTAAAGAGGCTCCGTCGAAAACAATTTCTGTTTGACTACCTACTGCATTGCAATAAACTATGGGTAACTGATACTTCAATGCATTAGCACGTACAACTGACTTTCTTTCCTCACCATGTGAATAGTCGAAGGGGCTTGCACTTAGATTAATCATCAAATCGGGCTTTTGTTCCATCAATTTATCCATCGGACAGATACGATATAATGGATTATTTCCCATGTTCCAAATATCCTCGCAAATAGTAATTGCTAATTTCTTACCCTTAAATTCTACAACATTCCATTCGTAAGCAGGTTCGAAATAACGATATTCATCAAAAACGTCATACGTGGGCAACAATGTTTTATGTACTTCAGCAATAATCTGTTGATTGTAAAGGAAGAATGCCGCATTAAACAAACTCTTTCCTTTTGCATTTGGATTTCTTGCAGGAGAACCTACAATGACACCAATTGTATCTGCATAAAGTTTGATTTTATCTATAGAATCGTAGCATTTGTTAATAAAGTCATTAAACTCTACAAAGTCTCTTGCAGGATAGCCGCAAACACTCATCTCACTGAAAACAATTAAATCTGCATGATCGTTTTTGGCTTTGTTGATTGCAGAAATTATTTTTTCTAGATTACTTTCAAAATTTCCAATATGATAGTTCTGTTGTGCTAAGAAAATTTTCATAAAGACGAAGATAAGAAGAATGTTATAAAGGAATAGATTCAGCATGTATAAATGAGCCGAATGAGCTGATTGTATTCGATACTAGAGTAGCGAAATACATGTTTGTTAATTACTTAATTCATGGAGTTATAAATGTTTGAGAATAGTATAGGTAGTTTATTGGACTTTTAAGATAAATGAGTCCATCACTTTTTCTAAGTTATTTTTAACTGAATCAAAAAACTCTGAATCTGAAGTAGCAGTCACTATAAAGATTTTATGTTTAGTTAAATAGAATCGCTGTTCAATCTTCTTACATGTATTTCCTTGTTCAGAAGTATAAATCATCTTGAAATATTTAGAACGATTGTTCTGAACCACCAATTTTTCATTGATAACACTATCATAAGCAACTTCTTTCACTTGAACTTCGCAATCCTTTACAAAGTTGTTGAAATTGTCATATTGGCTAGGAATGCTTTGGGAGAATAATGAAATAATATCATAGCCTAGTCCCGGGTGTGAATTTCGATTGATAATTTGTATATCAGGAGAATGTAGCACAGAATCTAAGTCCCACTTTTTAGGATATGATATTTCAAAATCACTGCTTTTATATGTTGAAACAACCATATCTTTCTTTTGGGAATAACCTATTACAGCTATCAATAAATAAAAAAATAGTAATGATGTTCTCATTTTAAAATTTAATATTTTAATTATTTCAAATTGAAAATCTTTTATGCAAAAGAATGAAGAAAATGTAAGGAATTATAGTACTTCAATTATTGATGATTAACTAATAATTGTAATTGTTCTTGTGGGTTAGTGTGTACTAAAGAGGCGATAATTTATTTTCAAAACGACTTCCTTATTCCTTATTACGAACAGCTAATAAACTGAAATTTATACCCTTTACATGTTGAATTAACCCAAGCGATTTTAAAAATTATTAGTAAAATTCAAGACATGATCATGGATTAATCCTTCTTTTTCCATCGCATCCCAAAACGCTTTAGGAATTTTCTTTGTTGCCATATCTACATTTTCTTTTACTCTATCTGCTCTAGTTGTACTTAATGCAACACTTGTAATTCCAGGAATATTAAAGCCAAAATTAAAACATGCTTCTCCAGGTTGAATCTTGAAGTCATCACATAATTTGAAGAATCTATCTCTCCAATTATACAATGCTGCCCCTTCTTCCGTATTCCTATCTACTTCTTGATAATTATAATGATCCTTTCCAATTAAAAATCCTCCGTTAAAAACCGCAGAGTTGATGATTGAAATATCTTTAGCATGTAATTCTGCGATAAACTCAATCAATTCTTGAGGATGACTATGTAGTGTAAGACTATTAGCAATCATTACCCAATCAAGGTTTACATCATGAGAGATTCGTTGAATTACCTTCCACTGCTTCGAACCAACCCCAATCGATTGTATTTTCCCTTCGGCTTTCAAATCTTCCAAAGCATGATAGGCATCAAGAATGTCTTGATACAACAAATCCTCTGCTTCTTGATTATGTGCTTTTGCGAGGTATTCGTCAGGGTCATGAACTGATGCCATCTGAGAGTCATAGTCGCCTAATAATTCATTTCCTTGTTCAAAACACTCTAGAATCCCATCATAACTAATTTTTTGAACAGCATCATGTGTTAGATTTTTCCATACACCCTTTTCAAATGTTGGTTCAGCTGTGACAAGAGGTGCTTGTACCCATGCAAGTTTATTACTAATTATTACCTCGTCTGGTTTAACTCCTAGTTCTTTTAATGCCCTTCCTAAGACTTCTAAAGCCATTCCTGCACCATACTTTCCTGCAGTATCAAACACAGGAATGCCTTTTGCATGCTTAATACATTCTTTTACTTTCGCCAGTTTGGTTTCATACGGAATGTCTTGATATAAGTTTCCCAATGTACTCGTGCCGAAAATTACGGGTGGGAGTTGTTGTTTTTGATTGCCCATAAATCATCAGTGAGGATTCTCCCCACAATTAGTTGTTTTTGTTGTTTATTAATAAAGGGGGGTGTTATCTCTATAAGTGATAAAACCTTTTTGCATTCTCACCGAAGAATAATGCTTGTTCATCCGTAGAAAAAGATGAAAAATAATCTTTTACAATGCCTATTACTTGCGCATAAGTAGCAGCCACTTGACAAACAGGCCAATCAGAACCGTACATGATTCTATTTACACCAAAGGCTTCTACTACTGTATCAAGGTAAAGTGTGAAATCTGTTTTCTTCCAATTTTTATAATCAGCCTCTGTTACCATCCCACTAATTTTGCAAGAAACATTCGGACGTTTAGCTAATTCCTTCATTCCAATAGCCCATTCATCAATCAATCCTGCTTTTATAAATGGTTTTGCAATATGATCAATCACAAATAGTTGATTAGGGAATTGGTTGACTAATTGTAACGCAGCCTCCAAATGTTTTGGGAAAATAAGGATATCATAAGTGAAATTGAACGCATTCAATGTAGCAATGCCCTTAATAAAGGAAGGCTGCAACATAAATGAAGGTTCTTCTCCTTGCAATACATGCCTAAAGCCCTTTACTTTTTTGTTTTGGGAATAATGCTGTAATCGTTCTTCTATATTACTTGCCCTCAAATCGACCCAACCAACTACTCCTTTGATAAAGTTATTTTCTTTGGCTAAATCCAAAAGAAAGTCAGTCTCTTTTTCTGTTTGATCGGCCTGTACAGCTACACAACCTTCTACACCATTTTGAATCAAAAGCGGTTCCAAGTCAGTTGGAAGAAAATTCTTACGAATGACAGCCATTTCATCATCAATCCAACTATGTTTTACAGGTTCATACTGCCAAAAATGTTGGTGTGAATCAATTGCACTAATTAATGAACTATTATCCATTTACTAAATTCTTATTAATCATTTAAACCAAAAATCTGATTCATCAACATCCATTTCTCCCCATTCTTTGCAAAAGGCATTGATTGTTGGAATTTCCACATCAATGTTTCCCACTCTTGAACATGCGGATTTGCTGCATCCATTGCTGCTTTTCTTTCGAAACTAAAGGTGTCATCAACTTCCATAATCATGAACATGCGATTGCCCACACGATATATTTCCATGTTTGTAATACCCGCATCCCATATACTTTTCTTTATTTCAGGACGGGCATTCTCTGGCTTGTGCCAATTCTCATATTCTGCAATCAATTCGGCATCATCAACTAAGTCAACAGCCAAGCAATACTTTTTCATAACTTAAATTTTTATTTATTAATGAATCACATTTTTAACTTTATATCCTTTAAATCCAAATACCATGATGACTAAGAAAGAGGTCATTGGAACCAAATAACTTAATTGAATATTGCCCGTAACATCACTTATATAAGCAAATACAGGTGGTAATAATGCACCTCCTACAATTGACATGATAATTAAACTACTACCAAACTTAGTATCTCCACCTAAATCCTTAATACCTAAAGAAAAAATAGTTGGGAACATGATTGACATGAAGAAGGCAATTGCAATCACTGCATATACGGGAATTAAACCATGCGAAACCATAGCAACAATACAAAGTACTACATTTATTGCTGCATAAATACCTAACAACGAATTAGGTTCAATAAACTTCATCAAGAATGTTCCAAAGAAACGACCAATCATAAAGGCTAGTCCTGCAGCAGATAGATAATAGGAGAAATAATCCGATTGACTCACTTTATCAATTAAGTGAAAGAACCGGAATACAGATTCTATCGTATTGATTAAGCCATCTTTTGGTGTGCCTGCAGGAATTGTTTTCGAGGCAAATAGCATGAAGAAACTCAATACACAAACTTGCGCTCCCACATAAAAAAACTGAGAAGCTACACCCCAACTTAAATGACTATGCTTGAATGCATGAAAAATACTCTTACTACTTTCTAAGTCGTCACCATCTTTAATTTCGGGTAATTTGGTAAAATAAAAGGCGATTGCTATTAATAATATAATACTTGCCAAGATGAAATAAGGCATTTTTACAGTAGATGCTTCAGATGCTAAAGTTATCTTCTTAACAGCCTCTGTCATTTTGCTCAATTCTTCATCAGTAGCTCCTTTAGTCAATATCAATTTTGCGCCAATAATAGGTGCAAGCGTAGCAGCTAAGCCATTGAAAGATTGTGCAAAATTCAATCGCTGACTAGATGTTTTTGGGTCACCTAATAAGGATGCATAAGGATTAGCAGCAGTTTCTAATATTGTCAATCCGCAGGCGATAATGAAAAGTGCTCCTAAGAAAAAGATATATGCCTGAGTATTAGCAGCAGGAATAAATAGAAAAGAACCAAAGGCAAATAGTAAAAGACCAGTAATGATGCCTGTTTTGTAGCCATATTTTTTCATAATAAATCCTGCCGGTAATGCCATGACAAAATAGGCAATGAATACAGCAGAGTCAACTAATGAAGCCTGAACAGTAGTTAAAGTAAACGCTCTTTTGAGGTGAGGGATTAGAATAGGATCGAGATTGTGTGCAAAGCCCCAAAGAAAAAATAAGGAGGTAATTAAAATAAAAGGAAATAAATAATTTCCTGAATCAGAACCATTTGAAACAGTTTGTTGTGAACCAGAAGTAGGCAATGCCATCGTTTTTAATGTTTTTTTAGTGTGAATTAAGAAATCAATATTTGAGTGCGCAAATTAATGAGAAGAATCATTTGTTATCTAAACAATATTAGCTAATTTCAAACCTATGTAAACGTTTTCGCAAAAAAATCGCATTAAGTAGGCTTTCATATCCTCCAAAAGTTTAAATCTCTCTTTTTTTAAATGATAACTATTTCAAAATAAATTATGGGGCCGTATTGTAGATTCCAATATTTTTACAATTAACAGATACGCTTAAATATGGAAATTATTGAAAAGAATAACCCTATCAAAAAAGGAAATAAGCCCACTATTTTTTTTGATGGCCCTCGCCCTCGTTTTCATGAACTAAAGTTTGCATGGAGTATTTTTACTCAATTCATCAAATCATTTCGCACCCTTCACTTTATTGGACATTGTATTACTGTTTTTGGTAGTGCTAGATATAAAGAGAATGATTTATATTATCAAAAGGCCATGGAATTTGGCAAACAAATAGCCTTTCTTGGTTTAACTACAATGACCGGAGGCGGTCCTGGCATTATGGAAGCTGCTAATAGAGGAGCATTTGAGGCACAGGGAGATTCTGTGGGTTGTAATATTCAATTGCCTTTCGAGCAAAAAGCTAATCCTTATGTACAGACTAGTTTTACGTTCAAACATTTTTTTGTAAGAAAGGTCATGATGGTCAAATATTCTGTGGCATTTGTTATCATGCCGGGTGGTTTTGGTACAATGGATGAACTTTTTGAAACGTTAACCCTCATTCAAACTAATACGATTACTCATTTTCCTGTGGTATTATTTGGAAAAGAATATTATCAGCCTATGATCAATTATTTGGAGGAAATGGTCACTCATGGAACCATTAAAAAGGAAGACCTTGACTTGTTTCTTTTAACTGATAGTGTAGAGGAAGGTATGCAACACATCAATCAATATGTGAAGAAGAATCTTAGCTTAAAACCAAGGAAACGCTTGTGGTGGTTATTCGAAAAATGGTAGTTAGCGTGAGTTGTAGGTTGTAAGTATTAGGTTATAGGTAAAAGAATAAAGGTAAAAGGATAAAGGTGTAAGATACAGAACTCCTGACCTTTCGCAGTTTAAGATGCGGTAGTTTTAAAGATTAATGTCAAATCGGTACCAGGAAAGACGGTTTCAGTCTTGGTAAGTAAGTCTGCCAAATTTTTAGCAGCCTTATTAAATCTAGGTGCAGATAAAGAGTGCAG
>CANCKV010000124.1 GCA_947378615.1 Chitinophagaceae bacterium
TTATTTGTTTTGTTTTGAGCTTTTATAACAAAACTTATCAAGTAAGACCCATCTGGATTCATGGAAATACCCGTTAATTGCTTGGTTATATCTAATAGATTGTAAGGATCTAAAACCGTCAATGTATCCATTTTGCAATTAGCACTTAATAGTTTAGAAGCGGAATCTAAGGCTTTCACACACCAAACATATTTTCCTGGAATTGTTGGAATACTTGGTGCTATAGTGGTGCAATTATTTCCATTTACATCACACCATGTGGGAGCACTACCTGGTGTGATAGAAGTAATTAAATAGGATATGTTTTTAGGATTGTTTAATAAACCGATCATTAAAGTATCATTTTTTACTTTGACAACAGGCAACATTGTAACCGTATCCATCACACATGGACTACTTGTTAAACCAGTTAAAGTATCCAATGATTTTACACAATAAATATATACCCCAGGTTTCCCAGGTAAGGCTGGTGTACCGCTGTAGCAATTAATTCCATTGGCATCACACCATACTGGTATTGCATTTGGAGGAACCGTTTTAATTAGTCCGCCAATATTTTTGGGATTCAAGGAATCGCCTACATTGTAGATTATATTGCTTACAAGAGTGGGTATGGCAGGTGGATTGTAGCCTACTTGAACAATAGTGGGTAATTGTTCATTTGGTAAACTATCTTTATTTGGATCTGGATTTAATCCATTGGTAGATGAATCTGAAACAGAAATATCTCCTGTAGTCGTAATTCCAGTAGTTAATAAATAACTAGGCCAAGCGTATTGTGCTTTATTAGTTTTTACAAAAACATCATATTTAATGAGTATTGAATCACCCACTTTCAATGTACCAATTCCATTGATAATAGCTGTATCATTCACTCCATCATAATTTGGATTTAAAGTCACAGTTCCAGTTACCAGAGGTGGACTTATAAGAGAAGCTATATCTGGCGAAGGAAAAGCTTTACGTAAATTATAATAAGCAAATACAGAATCTAAATTACTATTACTATAGTTTTTAAGGACTGAAGTGTAATGAAAATTATATCCTCCCACTAAAGTATCTGCCTTAGATCCTTGCAATGAAGCCCCAATTTCTGCCACTAAGAATAAAGGCACATAGGTAGGCAAAGGTTTGCCTAAATTGGTTAAATCAGGATGTGATAAAATATTTGAATTGTCATGAGAAAGAGAAGTAGCCGTATCCATACTTCTCTTGCCATCGTTTTGAACCAATAAGCCATTACCTACCCCAGTAAACTGCAATACCAATGGGTCTAAAGTTTTACCTGGTACTAAAGTAAAATAAAATACAACATCCCCTTCTTCATTTATATTTAAACCCACTCCATAATCCAACAAATCAATACCAGACAAAGTAGCTTGACTACGATAAGTATAACTAAACCCATCTATCGTTTTAGTTATATAACTTGGTTTAACCGAAGTACCTAAGCCAGTATAATTTGGATTTAATTTTATTTTACCGTAAGTCACTTTAAAACTGTCCAATGTATACCTCATATCCGCAGGAAAGACTTTAGATAAATCAGCATTTACTTGTACATCTTTTAAATCCAATTCCCCATTATTCTTAATTTTCATTAAGATTTTTGTTTTAAACGAGTTGTTGGGAAGTTTATTAGGAAGTTCAGCCTTAAGCGTTAATAAAATTTGAGGTTTTAAAATATTTAGATTGGCCGTGTCTTTTGTAATGTTGAAATCTCTAATCACATTATTTGAATCCGTAATACTTAATAATGTATACCTAGTATCATCTTTTTTAGGTGCCACTAAAATATCGGCATTCTCTCTAACATTGTATAAAGTATCTTTTTTATTAGTTAAACTATTTAATACTACCAATTTAAACGGCCCTCCCCCTGCAGAAAAATTAAATACCAGGTGAACTGAATCTGCTTGTAATAAAGTGGGATATTTTAAATTGATGATTCCTTGTGGCAAATAAGTGATATTAAAGACCATGGTAGCAGAATCACAAAATGTTATTTGTTCACTCGTACAAACTTGATATGTATATTTATAAATTCCTGGCTGCTTGGCTATAAAACTATAAGTGCCGTTGCTATTTAATGTAAAGGTAGCTCCAGTTAAATTATTGGCATTAGGATTTGGGGTGCCATAAGTTGCATTTGAAATTTTGTCGTTTGAACTTACATTCCCATTCAATACTTTTTCAATAGTTTGAGTAGCTGTATCGTTGACTAATTTAAAATAAGGATTTACTAAAATGTGTAAAGTAGCCAATGCACAATTGGCAGGGCTTGCATTATCACAGGCTTGATAAGTAATTGAAACTGGTCCAATAAATCCAGTAGTTGGCGTAAATGTATAACTGCCATCAGCATTCATTGTAAAAGTGCCCTGAGCAGCAGTTGGCCCAGTAACCAATGAAGCTGTTAAACTAGCTCCGGCAGTATTTTTATCATTAGTTAAAACATTTCCTGCAACAAAATTTGCACCCATTGCGCTCGGTGTAACCGTTGCAAAATCATCTGAAGCGGAAGTGACTGCTGCTGCGCCAGTTGCATTAACAGTAAAGTATACTAATGCCACTTGACAATTTACAGGAGATGCACTGTCACAAATTTTATAGGTCAAACTATCTGTGCCTTCAAAACCAGCTGCAGGTGTATATTTGATTGTTCCATCACTATTTATAATAGCGGTACCATTGATTGGAGCTATAGTAATTTTCAAAGAATCGGCATTTATACCAATTCCATAATTTCCGGACTTGTCATTGGCTAATACATTTACATTTACTGGAACACCAGCATTGGTAGCAGCAATATCATTATTGACAGTAGGCTTATTGGTATTAGAAAAAGGATCTACAACAGTAATTTCTAAGGTAGAAATTGGACAACCGGTTGTTTGTCCTGCAGGGCAAACAGGAACATAATAAATGTATTTTCCAGGAACAGTTGCCGTAAAAGTATAGGTCCCATTTGGACTTACGGTAATTACACCTCCAGCTGGATTATTCGAATTAGGTGATGCAGTTCCATAGGTTGTTCCTGATTGCAACTTATCATTTGTTGCTAAATTACCATTCACTGGTACTTGAATATCGGTTACATTAATATCTGGAATTAAGATAGATGGAGGAGGCGTTGTTGTTGTACTTCTATTATCTATCACTGTAATAGTTAAAGTCTCAACTGGACAACCTGATGTTTGACCTGGTGCGCAAACAGGAACATTGAAAACATATACACCAGGCTCTAATGCACTAAAAGTATAAGTGCCATCCGCATTTACAACTGGTAATGTACTTGATGGATTGTTACTAGCTCCAGTTGGTGTTCCATAACTTGTACCTGCAGGCACATTATCGTTAGAATTTATATTCCCAGCTAAAGTTTCATTGTAATTTACGGAACCCGCATCGCCAACAAGGTTATTTACTGGAACTGTAATCACTAAAGTTTCTGTTGGACAATTAGTGGTTTGACCCGGCGCACACACAGATATGATATAAGTATATATACCTGGATCAGTTGCTGTAAATGAATAAGTTCCATCTGTGTTTACGGTTATAGTTGCTCCTGTTTGTTGTACAGGTTGCGCATAAGTAGAACCAGGTTGAATGACATCATTTGTTGAAATGTTTCCGAACTTAGCAAAATTAATATAAGAAGTAGCAGCATCCGGATTAAGTACTTGTGCTGGTTCTACTAAAATATGAATCGTAGCAGTAGCACATGCAGCTGGCGTAGCATCAGTGCAAACTGTATAAGTTACATCAACTGGTCCACTAAAACCAGCTGTAGGTGTAAAGGTATAGGAGCCATCTGTATTCATGGTAAATACACCTTGTGCATTGGTTGGTCCTGCGACCACAGTAGCTGTTAAACTTGCCCCTTCAGTATTTTTATCATTCGTTAAAACATTACCCGACACTGCATTTGTTCCCCCAGTAGATGCAAGCACCGTTGCATAATCATCAACAGCAGTTGTGGTTGAAGGAGCTAAAGTAGGCACCACAGTTAAATAGACTACTGCTGTTTGACATAAAGGTGTAGGTGAACTATTATCACATACATTATATATGATACTATCTGTTCCAACATAACCAGCAGCTGCTGTATAAGTAATTGTTCCATCACTATTCACTACCACTACCCCATGTTTTGGTGCGGTTGAAATTGAAACACTAGAAGTATTTAAAGTGCCGCCTGAATTTCCTGCAGCGTCGTTGGCTAAAACATTTATTGTGGTGGCCGTACCAGACTTCGTCGTAGCCATGTCATTATTCACCACTGGCTTATCAGTTACGACTAAAGGATCAAGTACTGTTATTTCCAAAGGAGAAACAGGACAACCTGTTGTTTGACCAGCTGCACAAACCGGAATATAATAAGTATATTTTCCAGGAGTAGTAGCCGTAAATGTATAAGAGCCATCTGCATTTATAGTAATACTAGCACCAGTTGGATTAGCCACATTCGTTCCAGGTTGTCCATAACTTGTTCCAGCAGGGATGAGATCATTGGTAGATATTTTACCAGAAACAGGCACATTAATATCTGTTACATTAACATCAGGACTCAATAAAGAAGTAATAATATTTTGGGTTTGCGCAAGTCCAACGCAGCTTGCACTATTTGCAGCTACACTAATTGAACCAGCACTTGCATCTACTTTAATGGTAATTGTATTAGAAGTTGAAACCCCTGTCCAATAACCCGGAATAGCCCAACTATACGAAGTTGCATCAGTAACAGGAGCAACTGAATACGTATTTAAACTAAATGGGTTTATATTGGCAGGTCCAGTAATGACTGGTTGAGCAGGCACTACTAATGCAGCAGCAATAGTAGCCACCGTTGCATTACTTGTACAACCTGTACTTGACTTTACGGTAACATTATAAGTTAGGCCAGGCGTGACACCTGTAAATAGTCCAGTTGTATTGGTATAATTGATTCCATCAATACTATAGGTATAGCCCGCACCAAGTGGAGAAGTTACTGAAATAGTTCCTGTAGCTACAGAACAAGTTGGATTGGTTACTACAACTAAAGGTGCAGAAGGTACTGAAAGAATAGAAATAGATATTGGTGAAGCAATTGCTTGGCAACCATTTGCATCTGTCACTTTTATTTTATAGGTACCTGCAAGTGTAGTAGTGTAAGTTGTGTTAGTTTCTTTTGAAATAAGGCTACTTCCATTAAACCATTGATAAGTATAAGAAGCAGTTCCCGAATTTGCAATAGCTGTCAGAGCTATTGATGATCCAGCACAAGCAGCATATCCATTAGCTGGAGAAATAATTGTAATCGTAGGTGCGACAAATTGTGTGACATTAATAGGACAAGAAGTAGAAATAATGCCACCATCAGTAACTTGTAATTGATATTTACCTGCTGCAGAAGCTGTATAAGTTAAAGCATTAGCCCCAGTACCCAATGCGTTAACAAAACTTAATCCATCATCGGTAGAAACTTTCCACTGATAAACAGGATTAGCAAAACCAGTGCTAACTCCGGAAATAAGTGAAGATCCACCAGCGCAGAAAGTAGTGTTAGCTGCATTCACAGATGGCGCAGCAATTAATTTTGAAATAGCAGAAGTAGTTGAACATCCATTATTTGTGATAACAACACTATACTCTCCTGCTGCGTTGGCATTATAAGTGCTATTATTTCCATTCACATTAATACTATTGCCATTTAAATACCATTGATAGGTATTACCAGTTGACGTAATTGTATTACTTGCTGTAAGTGTTATAATAGTTGTGGCACAATTATTAAATGCTAAGGTAGCACCATTAGAAATTAAAGGGATAGGTAGAGATTTAAATGTAATAAGTTCATCAGCACTTGGAATACTAGAACAGCCACTTGCATTGGATACTATTACAGAATAATTTCCAGATGCATTGGGCGAATAAGTCTGATTAATGGCTCCTGCAATTAATACACCATCCTTATACCATTGATTACCAGTTAAAGCACTACTTGTTAAAGTAACAGTGTTGCCTTCACAAATACTTGAGCTTGCAGATGAAGAACTAATACTTGGCTGAGCAGGAACAGGTAGCGCTGCATTAACCACAACTCCAGTTCCAGCACTTGCACAACCACCTGCATTTAATGTAGTAACTGTATAAGTACCAGGCGCAACACCCGTAAATAATTTACTTGCTTGATAATTTAAACCGCCATCAATAGAAAAATTGTCGGTATTTGAAGTTGAGCTAACAATAGTAATAGAACCCTTATTATTCGAACAAGTTGGTTGAACAATCGTTACTAAAGGAATTAAAGGTGGTGTAACCGCCGTATTGATTGTAACCGGAGTAGGTGCACTTACGCATCCTAAATTATTTTTTGCTGTAGCATAGTAAGTACCAGCTGGTAAAGTATTAAATAAAGCAGTATTGGTATAATTAGATCCATCAATACTATATGTAAACCCTGTTCCCACAGGAGAAGTTATTACAATATACCCCGATGAATTGTTACAAGTAGGCTGAGTAGCAGTGGCAGACACTGCAACAGGCGCATCATTTACAGTAACAACAATTAAAACTCTATCACTTTCAACGCCATTCACCACTTGTGAAACATAATAATTAGAAGTCCCCACTAAACTTGTACTTGGCGTTGGCACACTATTTGAAGCAATTCCACCAGTAGCAACAGTGTACCATTTTAAAATTCCACCAGTAGATGCTGTTGCAGTTAAAGCAAATGCAGCTATACCTTTACAATAAGTAATAGTATTTCCTACAATTCCATTATTGTTATTAATAGGCGGTGTTATTGGTTTTACGGTAACTGTATATGGCACTAAAATACTTTCAACCCCAATAGAAGATGTTTGTGAAACATAATAAGTATATACTCCAGGTTCCGTTGGTGTTGTTTGAGAAGTGGAACTAGCTGTACCAAAATTGTTAGAAGTATAAAAATTAATTGTCGAACTTGATGATCCAGTTATTAACGCAGAAGTATTAGATAAAATATTTGAAGGGGTTGAACCTGTAACAAAAGTAATATCAGTGGTTAATGGAGGGTTAGTTACATTTAAAATATCCACATTTAATGTAGAAAAAGGACTTGCACAAGAACCATTAATAGCTTTCACTTTTATTTGACCACCAGACAAACCAACTGTTGCAGTGATTGAATTTATAGATGAGGTTCCAGTCCAACCACTTGGCAGGATCCAAACATACCCAGTGGCATCTGCATCATTGGTGACTGAATACGTTTCTGAATTTGCTGTTGATGTAATAGTAAGGCCAGAAATTGCACTAGGTGTAGATGGTGTTGGATTAATAGTAACAACTAAAGCAATCCTATCCGACTCTACCCCATTCACTGTTTGAGTAACATAGTAGGTAGTGTTGGTCGCCGTTCCAGTTGAAGGCGTGGGTGCAGTTGATGTAGCTGTACCGCTAGTAGATACAGTGTACCATTTTAAAGCAGTACCCGTTGCTGTAAGTGCCACAGGTACATCATTTTGACAATAAGTTATATCAGCAACTATAGGTTTAAGCGGTTTGATGGTTACCGTATAAGGCACTAGTGCACTTTCTACCCCATTAATAGTTTGAGAAACATAATAAGTATATTCTCCTGCAGTAGTAGGAATAGATTGCGCACTAGTAGACGTACTTCCTGCTGCATTGCTTGTATAATAATTTATAGCAGCATCTGTAGCAGGTATTACTTGCGTAGAAGTATTTGCTGGAATTGCGGGATCACCAATAGTATAAATTGAATTAGTAGTTGAAGGTGGAGGTGCGACATATTGTGCAGCACTAATTACACTAGAAGTTGTTGCAGGACTTAAACAACCATTCGCATTAATGGCAATAACATTAATAGTTCCAGAACCAGCCGCATTTACTAAAGCACTAATACTACTAGTGGTAGAAGTACCCGACATAAAAGAAGGTAATGTCCACTGATAAGTTGTATTAGCAACTGAGGTTACTGAATAAGTATAAGAGTTTGTAGAAGTAACACTAAAAGTTCCTGTAATGACACTTGGAGA
>CANCKV010000125.1 GCA_947378615.1 Chitinophagaceae bacterium
TATCTTTTGAAGTCCGCCCTAAATATTGAGATGAATCAAGCGTTTCATAAGGTGTTGTCCTTAAAGGAACATCTCCCCAAAGCCTTATTGCCCAGAAATACATGAAACCTCTTATAGCGTAGGCTTGTGCCATGTAATTCTCAAAATCATTTTGCGTCAACTGATTATTTTTCAAGATATTGGGCAAGTATTTAATGGCAAGATTCGCTCTTTGTATGGTATTATATACCGTAGCCCAATCAGCGGAGGCTGTAAGCGCATCTATTCCATTTAATGACACATTAACTTGATTTTCACCCGTACCGCCGTAAGATAAATTATCAGAACGAGCATCGCCCCATTCAGTAAAGGTTTTTCCAAATGCGTTTTGTAAACCTGCATACAAGGCTGCATTTCCTGATTGGGCATCTTCTTTAGTCTTCCAAAAAGAAGACGCTGGCAAATTTGAGATAGGTTGCTGATCTAGCTTATTACAACTAAACTGTGCTGCAACCATCATTATTAAAAATACAAATACTATTATTTTTTTCATTTCAATTCAATTAAAAATTAATATTAACACCTAATCCAAGTTCTTTCTTTCTTGGGTACCTTCCCGTATCATATCCTGGACTTAAAGCACTAGCCATTGATATTTCCGGATCAAATCCTTTATATTTTGTCCATAAAGCCAAGTTGTTGGCAAACATAAATACTGAAACACTATTAAGTCCAACTTTTGATGCAATGCTCTTATCAATTTGATAAGTCAATCGAACATTTCTAAGCCGGATAAATGAAGCATCTTCAATATATAAACTACTTATATTGGTAGAATTACCTAATCCAGAATTCAATTGTGCCTTAGGATAAACTGTTACATCTCCCTGATGCCACCATGATTGGTGAATAAAATCAGGAGTCGGCGTATTGTTAGTAGTACTTAAAATGTTCATGTTATAATACATTGCATTATACAATTTATTACCCCAACTGATATAAAAATTAAAGGAGAAAGTAAATTGCTTATAGGTAAAAGTATTAATCAAATCACCTGTCCATTTTGGCATTGCATTTCCTAAAATCTGCTTATCACGATCATCGATAATACTATCCCTTAAACCAGTAACATTATTGATGTTTTGCCAGTTAACATCTCCACCATGAAGCGTAAGACCATTTGTTTTAATATGATTGATAGTACCACCATACTTCTGACCATTTAAGGAGTAGGAAGTATCATTTGGACTTACTTTTACAGAGAGTTGCTGCCAATCGGAAGAATAGGCATTTGATACATCATAAGCATAAATCCCAAGTGACTTATATCCATATAAATCTCCTAGACGTCCACCTTCGGCTACTTTCCAAGCATTTGGATTTCCAGTCAATAAAGGCTTATGTTGATATAATTCTAATACCTTATTATCGTTTAGAGACATATTTAAAGAAACATTCCAAGTAAATGTCTTATTCCTGTAAGGATAACCATTGATTAAAAATTCAATACCCCTATTTTGAATAGAACCGATATTAACTTCCACATTAGTTATACCTGTACTTTCATCTAAAGGTGCATGGTAAAGCAGTTTGTCAGTCACTTTTCTGTAAACATCAACAGCAATGTTTAGCCTACCTTTTAATAATGCCAAGTCCATACCCAAATTTAGTTGTTTTACAACTTCCCAACTAAGCTTTGGATTTCCTAAAGTATTACTTGGGGCAATACCAGAAATATTACTATAATAATCACTACCAACGGTATATTGATTCAAGAATTGATACGCACCAACCTTGTCATTTCCTGTAACTCCATAACTCAACCTAAACTTACCATCATCAAGGTATCTTTTGGACCAATCAAAAAACTTCTCATCCGAGAAACGCCAACCCAAAGACACAGATTCAAAATAACCCCAACGATGTCCTGGAGAGAAACGGGAAGAACCATCTGCCCTGAATGTACTATTCATCATATATTTCCCTAAATATGAATCTCCAAATCGTGCATAATATGATTCAGAATAAACTCTTTCCTGATAGGTTAGAGACGGCAGCTTAACACCTGTTGAATTCATAGTTAATATCGATTCATTTGCAGTTAGATTTGTTCCTGTTTGAAACGAATTACTCGCAAACTGATTATCAGCACTCACCCCTAACACTCCATTCAGGGTATGCTTTTGTAGTATTTTATTATAATTGAAGAAACCTTGTACCTGCCAAAATGTAGCTAGGTTCATACTATCTGATAATACATCAGAATGAGCAGAAGTAACAGTGAGTACATAAGGATTAAAATATAAAAAATGGGTTGTGGTAGCAGTTACATTGGCATCCACCGTAAATTTTAAATCTTTACTAAATAGATAACTAATAGAATTATAAACGTTTCCATTGTAGATATCAAAATTATTTTTTCTCACCATTGCATCCGCTACAGGATTAGCCGAACCTGAGATAGGAGGAGAATAAGAACCATCAGGTAAATAGATAGGCAAATATGCAATTCGAGAAAGTGCTGGAGCAAATACACTCGCATCACTCACCTTGTTCTCATTACGATAAGAAACTTGAATTCGTGTAGAAAAAGTAATTTTATTATTGGCCTTATAATCAATATTAAAGCGCCCTCTAGCAATATTCGACCAACTATTAATCACAATTCCTTTATCTTGTAGATAACTGAAACTACCAAAAAAGTTCAATGCAGAACCACCTCCACTTACGCTTAAATCAGTTTGGCTCCTAACACCTGTCCTAGTAAGAAGCGATTGGTAATCATTATCAATACTATTTACTCCTGGATTCAAGCTATCATTAATAACTGTATTATTTTTTACAGCAAAAAATCCTCTTTTCAAATCATATAACCTTCTTTCTGCGGCAGTTGCCTGTGGTACATGATGTGAAAGTTTACCAAAGCTTGTGGTTTGTCTAAAATCCATCCTTGCTTTTCCATCTTTTCCTCTTTTGGTAGTGATGATAATGACTCCATTTGCAGATCGAGCACCATAAATGGCGGCAGAGGCAGCATCACGCAAAACTTCAATTGATTCAATGTCATTAGGGTTAATCCCATCCATACTAGTACCCTGAGCCCCATCAATGATATACAATGGATTGGCACCCGCTTCAATAGTGGCAGTACCTCTTATTCTAATTGAACTTCCCGAACCGGGTGCTCCTGATTCTTGAGCAATCTGTACGCCAGGTGTCTGTCCCTGTAAAGCATCAAAAACATCAACTGCTTGTCTTTCTGCAATCTGCTTTGAATTCACCGAAGAAATTGCACCTGTTACATCCCGTTTCTTTTGAGAACCATAACCAATAATGACAACTTCATCTAGATTTGATGTTCCAGCAACTAACTTCACATCAATTTTGGTATGATTACCTACTTTCTCCTCGGCATTCATAAATCCCATTGATGAGAATACAAGTATTGTCTTTGCAGACGGTACTTTTACAGAATATTCTCCTTTATTGTCTGTAATTCCGCAAATTGTCGTTTGACCTTTAATACTGATAGATACACCTGGCACACCTACACCACTTGTATCTTTTACAATACCAGAAACTTTCAACGACTGTTGAGCATGTACAGATGAAAATAAGAACAAAAGGAACAAGCAACAAACTGAGACAAATAATAATCGTTTCTTTTTCATTATAGCAACAATATTTATAATTTTTTTTAATTTACCAGCAATTGTTAGCGACTTCCATATCGATTCAACTGCACAATATTACTTTTTTTTGAACATATTTATTTAAAAAAAAGTAGCCTTTATACTATCAATTCCGGGTTAAAAATAGAGAGCATTTTGATAAAAAATAAAATTATTTCCGGCATCGTTACCGGTAACGGTAACAATTAAGCCGAATTATAAAATTTGAGTGTATTTGAAAATAATAGGTAAGAAGTTTGATTAAAATTGCTTTTTATTTTTAATACTTACTAAGTAGCTTTTAAGATAAAATATTTCTGAAAAGTAACCAAATAAAGTATGAATTGAATACTGTATTTAGGATATATCACTTGATTTAATCCACAATAGTTTAAAAGGAAATTAAAAAAAACTTTCTAACTATATTAGGTAAGATTTAAAATCTAATATGTTACCTAACAACCTTGCTAGGTAAGATTTTAAATCTAACAGGTTACATAACAACATTGTTTTGTAAGATTTTGGATCTAAAAAGTCACCTAACAACCTTGTTAAATAAGACTTTGGATATAAGAAGTCACCTAACAACCTTGCTAGGTTAGACTTTGGATTTAAAAAGTCACTTAACGTCCTTGTTAGGTAAGAGTAAACATATCAGAAATAACGTTTGTAACTTAGATCTTAAAGGAATTAAAAAGCATAAACTAAAAAAGCTAGAATTTTGAATATATAAACTCAAAAGATAAAATAAATTTGGTAGTCTCAACCCTGTACCTTTGTGACATCAAAAGATTGTCGTCTTTATAAGGTTACATTTAAACGTGAAGAAGTTTAGTAGTAGCAGGGAATAAACCGGTGATTCGTTCACTTTTTTTCTTTACAACTTTATCATTTTTAAATTTAACTGTCATGAACAAGACTGTAATCACGAGAGAATTACCAGACTCCAACATTTCTCGCCAAAAGGCATCGAATACGATGGTTAAAAAGAACAATAGCATCGTTGCTCCTGAAAAATCTGCACTAACCCCTAATACAATTGAACGGCTTAACAAAGATGATACTGCTTATAATACGGCAATTTCAGCTGTAATTAAAGCTAAGGCTAATCGAAATGCAGCTAAGAATACAGTAGAAATAAAGAGAGACTTAATACGCAAAAACATCAGCGGTATATATAATACTGTAAACAAAAGTATTAACTTGGGTACAATGAATGTTGAGGCAAGAGCTTTTTATGGACTTTCAACTGGAAATAAGCAATCTCCCAATGTGAATTCAGACATAAAAATAGAATTTTGGGGACAGAAGATTATTGAAGGCGATGCAGCAAGAGTGGCAGAAGGAGGAATTGCAATGTCAAATCCTACAATAATTCAGTTCACCACAATTTATGCAGCTTTCCAAACGGCAATTACTGGCTTTAGTACTACAAAAACTGCAGTAGGTAAAGCAGAGGCGGCTGTAAATAATCTGAACGACGAAATGGATCTCATGTTACTTCGTGCTACTAATGAAGTGGAAACCACATATAGCGAACTTGATGCACCTGCAAAAAGGGCAGCAGCAAGAGAATGGGGTGTACGATATATGAGTGTAGGTTCTGGATTGGTTATTTCGGGAACGATAATAGATAAGAAAACAAATCTCCCATTGGGAAATGTTAAAGTTCACTTAGGTAAAGGCAGAAACAAAGTGGTTGCAGACGACACAGGGAAATTTAGTTTGACAACAACCCTGTTTGGGGATCTTGAATTAATAGCAGAGAAATTGTTATATGATGAAAATATAACATCCATTAAATTAGAAAATGGTGTAAACATGACAGTTAATCTTTCGATGGAGGAAGCTTAGTAGAGCATTTGAAAGTTCTATTCACTCGAAGAAAAATAAATAAAAAGGCTGTTTTTAAGGTAAAACTTTAAAACAGTCTTTTTTATTAATGATTAAATAAAATAATAAAAAGTCTAAAATTATTTTTTTGATTGTTGCTTACAACACTTAAAGAATCAATCTACTATATTTGCATGTTGTTTTTCTGAAACTAATTACAGTTTTTAACAACATTTTACCTCTGTTAAAGAAAATTTATGAAAGAAAAAATCGAACTCCCCTCCGTCATTTATGGAACGAGTTGTCTTGGTAATCTTTATGAAGCCCTAACTTATAATACCAAATTGGCTATTGTACGGGAATGTGTTGCGAATGCACCTGATAATATAGTAACCTTCGATACTGCTGGAAAATACGGAGCAGGCCTTGCACTAGAAATGTTGGGAACTTGCCTGACCGCATTAGATGTCCCTTTAGAGAAAGTAATGATAAGTAATAAACTTGGATGGATTAGAACTCCTTTAATTGGAGATGAACCGACATTTGAACAAGGAGTTTGGAAAGATTTGAAAAATGATGCTGTACAAAGAATTAGCTATAATGGAATACTAGAATGTTACTATCAAGGAAATGAGTTATTAGGAAAATATGAAGCACAAATGGTTTCAGTCCATGATCCAGACGAATATCTTGCTGCATCTACCGACGAAAAAGATAAAGAAAAGCGATACAAGGACATATTAGAGGCTTATAGGGCATTAAAGGATTTGAAAAAAGAAGGAAAGGTTTCCTCTGTAGGCATTGGTTCGAAAGATTGGCGAGTGATTGAACGTATATCAAAAGATGTGGAATTAGATTGGGTGATGATTGCAAATAGCCTTACAATTCACAGTCATCCTAAAGAGTTGTTCAATTTTATAGAAACATTAAATAAAAAAGGGGTACAAGTAATTAACTCCGCAGTCTTCAATGGTGGTTTTCTGATTGGCAGCGATTATTATAATTACAAATTGGTGGAGAAGGAATCGGTAGAGGGAAGAGCATTATTTGAGTGGAGAGACAAATTCTTTACAGTTTGCAATACATTTAATATAAAACCTGCTGAAGCCTGTTTCAATTATGGATTTAATATCCCTGGCGTTGTTTCCGTTGCATTAAATACTACTAAACCCGAAAAAATAAAAATGAATGTCGCCATGGCTACAAGATTGATTCCAAAAGCATTTTGGGATACAATGACAGCGGAAGGATTACTATAATAAATCAGCTAATTAATACTCAAAATAAAATGACATTCTCAAATAAGGAGGCTGTAATTCTAAATAAATTATAGCCTCTTTTTAATTACAAGAAATTTCTTATCAAATAAATTAAAAACTAATTAATGATTACATACGTTGAAGGAACATTGGAGAAAATATCTATACATAGGATTGGCAATAAATCACAATTAGAACCATGCAATTTCTCAGAAAAGGAAGTTGTGATAAACGATGAGATATTGCAACAATTACTGATGCAATTTTTTTTAAACCCATTCGAGAAAAGTAATGAACTCTATCAGTTTTATCATTCCTCCGACAACTTGAAACTTAATGAAATGTATCATTTCTCTGAATCAATCTTCGAAGAAGGGGAAGACTTTCATGAACTGAGTATTTCAATAGCTAAGCATTTATATGATGTATCAAATCATCCAAAGATTAAATCTGGAGAGGTTTATATCACACACTTCAAGCAAATACAAATTGAAGGAGAGCTTTTTGATGCAATTGGGATATTCAAATCTGAAACAAAGGAAACTTATTTAAAAGTATATCCTGATAATTCAAATTTTAATGTGAGCTATGAACAAGACGCAATCAATATAAAAAAGCTAGATAAAGGTTGTCTAATATTTAATAATTATAAGAATCAGGGGTATTTAGTCTCGGTGATTGATTTAACTAATAAGAGTTCTGATGCAGTCTATTGGACTGATGAGTTTTTAAAATTAAAGGTAAGAAACGACAATTACAACCAAACTAATACAGCATTGAGCATCTATAAAAACTTTGTGACTGATGGAATGGACGGGGAATTAGAAGTTTCTAAAACGGATAAGATTGATTTGCTAAACCGTTCCATGAAATATTTTAAGGAAAACGACAACTTTGATTTAGAGGAATTTGCAAATCAGGTAATTGATAATACACAAGCTATTGATTTATTTAAGACATATAAAGCAAACTACGAAGAAGAATTTGATACTGAAATAGCAGATAATTTTGCTATATCAGATGCTGCAGTAAAAAAGCAAGCGAGGGTATTCAAAAGTGTATTGAAATTAGATAAAAACTTCCATGTGTATATTCATGGTAATAATGAGTTGATAGAAAAAGGAGTAGAAGAAAATGGTAGAAAATATTACAAATTATATTATGAAAACGAGCAATAGTGAGTTGAAATTAAATGTAAGTATAAAAGTAAGAAAGACATGCTAAAATTAAACTACATAATTGCTTATAGATTAATTTCTGATGCCAACATGAATTTATTTTTTAG
>CANCKV010000126.1 GCA_947378615.1 Chitinophagaceae bacterium
CAAAGCTCCTTTTGTGGGGGAGAGTTTTATCAAATATGCGCTAGAATTATCCGAGATAGTACCTATTAAACAGAACAATACCTTTTTAGTAATTGGTGCGGTAACGGATGTTTTGATAGATGACAAGCTAATGGAAGAGGATGGTTTTATTGCACTTGAAAAGGCTGGAAGTATGTCCTGCCTTGGAGTAGATGCCTATTATAAAACGGAATTATTTGAACGCTTTGGATATGCAAGACCCGATATTTAGGGTGGATTTAGTAACGAAAATCAATGACGATAGTCAATATCTTTAACCTGATTTTCGAAAAAAATCTTACAGACTAAAATGTTGCTGTACTAGGAATCACATGTTTATGTAGAAGCATTCTTGACGTGTTTTTGATTATTTCTTCCTAATGATGCATTTTGTCTTTGTTTGCCAATTTCATTTTTAGCCAATGCTCCATTTTGTGGTGTATGGGTATAATAATAGATGCGGTTACTAATAAACATAGCAAAGTCAAAATTAGGTTATGTTCTGTGAGGTCTTCAACTTTAGCATGAATTAGTAGATTTAGAAATTCAAATAAAACCAACACAAAAAATGTGCATAAGAATTCAATCAATTTTGGATTATTTTTTTTCTTTCTAAGAATTAGTAAAATAAAGACCATTATGAGGATAAACATGCCAATTCCTCCCATTTGAATATACTCTCTACTTTCTTTTGCTTTTTCTTCTTTTTCTGATTCCCATTTCCTTTCCTCAAGTTCTTCTTTTTTCTTTAAGTTGAAAATGTCAGACTGTTTGTCAATTGAAAAAATTGAATCTTTAATTAATGTGTAATGTTTATAGGTTTCAAAAGCCTGTTTGTCATTGTTTAATAAAGAATAGGCATCAGAAAGATTATGATAAGTCTTTTGCATATTGTCAAGAAAACCTATGCGTTCACCAATTGTTAAAGCACTATCCGAATATTTTATGGATTGGTTTAAGGTATTTGAGTTGAAATCTTTTTTAGCAATATTCAAATATACATTTCCAATTAAACAATACGCATTTGCCAAACCTTGATTTTCACCCACTAATTTTTTGAACTGCATTCCTTCAAATAGTTCGTTTAAAGCTTTAGTATAGTTTTCCTCATCGTTATAAATTGAACCAATATTTATATAATCAGATCCTATATTGCTTTTTATATTATGCTTTAGGTCAATTGCTAATGCTTTATAATGATAATCTAACGCTTTTTTATATTCTTTCTGTTTAGCATGCACATTTCCGATTGCCGTATAAATAACTGTTATACTTTTTTCGTTACCAATTTTCAAATTCGTTGAAAGTGCTTTTTCATAGTACTCTAGTGCAACAGAATAATTTCTTTGACTATAAAAAACATTGCCAATATTATTCAAATGATTTGCAACTCCTTGTTGAAAGTCTATCTCTTCACATTCTTCTAATGATATCAACCAATATTTATAGGCAAGTGGGAAATTTGAGAGTGAAAAATAGTTCGCTCCAATACAACTATTCGATCGTGCGATTCCAAGTTTCCAATGTAACTTTTCCGCAAGTATCAACGCCTTCTCAGCATACTCAATTCCTTCGTAAGGGCTGATTCTAGAATAGGTATAGGAGATATCCATTAATACTTGAACTTTATTGGTATCTTCTTTTTGTTTGGGCAATACTTTTAAAAGTGAATTGACTTTGTCTTTTCCCTCCAATTGATTGGTATTGCTTTGACAAAATGTTTTCGTAAATGTGCTCAAAACAATTGTTAAGAAAAGCAATTGCCTTGTAAAATATTTCATATTAAAACTGTATTATAAAGTAAAGTGTCTCAACTTAATTTTACTAGAGCTATTTCAATTCAAAGGAATTCCTTTCAAATAACAGCTCTAGTAATTTGAATGGAAATCTATTTCCCGTATATATAGTAAAATGATAGTCTTAAAACCAAATCTTCTCCATTGTCTTTAATTGAAGGAGCCGAATTGATATATTTATTATACCAAATATTTGGCATGATATGAATCTGAGGGATTGGGGAATAATCTAACCCTGCAGTAAAAAACTCTTCCTTTGTATTTGGGTTGTAATTTGTATTTAGTGGAGAATAGGCGGTATAGATACTATTGTTATTATTAGAAGTAGGATTGTAACTATCATACCGGACAAAGAAGCCCAAAATGTTCTTATAAATTTGTCCCCTAGAAAAAATAGAGATACAACTTGCTTTTGTATCAATAGTATCTGAAAGTAGAATAGATTTTGTGGCGATATTGTCTTTTCGGATTGTATTTGTAAAGGCCTCTGCACCGATAGTAAATTTAGGGGTGCTATAGGCTATCAAACCTTTCAGCATTGACCTATCATGATGCCAATTATTAGTCCAATTGATTCTTGTATAATCGGCATATAAGTCGATAATTAATTTTTTGTCAAATAATTTTGTATAAACATCTCCATAAAACCATTTGAACATATCATTCTCAGGTTTTGCAGCAGTTCCATTTCCGACCATGAGGTTATAGCCAATTTCTTGATCTTTTTTGTCCAATATTGTTCCATCCAATCTAAAACCAAAGTCGTAATGTGGAGTACGCCTAATATCTGATATCGTTCTTTCAATACATCTGTAATCCCATACTTTATCTGCAAGCAACACTGTAGATGGAGTATATAACTGACCAAAACTTAGATTAGACCCTTTAAAAATATTTTTCCAAGTAACACTCGCCAACTTAATAAATAGAGAAGATTTATTATTCGTCAATAAATCACCAGAAGTAGTAGGTGATGCAATCGCAGTAGATACTTCATCCTCTTCGTGAGCTAACAAGAAATTGGCAGAAAACTTCCTACTGATTTCATAATCGTAACCCAAATAGATACGACGAAATTGAAAAAGGCTTTCATTCTTTTTTATGCCAGTATATTGATTATTGACACCTCGATTGAGTGGGTCGGAATTCATCTTAAAGGCATAATCACCATAAGCTAAGCCCCATAACTTTCCACTTGGGGTAAAACTTGTATCAGTATTATTTTGTGAAATAGCGTTATTTGCTATCAATAAACTTGATACCATTAATGTAACTGAAAAGTATTTTACAATACTAAAAAAGGGCAATCGTTGTTTTTTCATTGTTTTTTGTTGTTTAAATTGTTTTCTTCATAATTAATAGTACTCAACTAAATCATTAGCTCTTTTTAACGATGTTTAATATTTTTAAAATAAGTTTAAATTAGGTAAACTCCTTGAATAGTAGCTAACCTCATGCTACAAAAGAAATAGACTAGTTGAACCATATTGCCCAAAATGAGAAAAAGAAAACTTAGCAATCGTTTCACTAAATTAATTTGATTCTAATTTTAAAAGAATTTATTAATTAATATTATTTACTATTTAAATAATTCATTTTTTAAAAAGAAGTAAATTAATATTAATCAACTTTTAGTCAACGAATATAATATTCTAACAAACTATTTGTATGAAAATTGTCAGATATTTGGATAAAATAAGTCATTTTATCCAAAACCGTAAAGGTTCCTTAGTTGCCTTTTATTCTAGAATATTTAACACAAGGTCGCAAGGTAAAGACAGCAGAAAGGATATTAATTCAAAATTTGTCTAGGGTATTTTTAATCATGAGATTGAACTTTAATTGATTGTTTCTCTATAACATTCCTAATGTGAGCAATTCTCTTCTTACAAATTTTTTACAAATACCATATTTGAATTGTCAGCAATACTCATTTCTTCATAAAACTTAGTTAGATTAAAATAATCAGTGGGAGGAAACCTTTGTTCATTCATCTCACACTTTCTAATCAATTCTATATAATTATCCTTGACTAGGTATTGAATTGAATAGTTTCCAAACTTATTATCTAGTTTCATGTCTTTGGGTTTTGATTCTAGCCTATAACCTTGAGGGATATTTATTTTTATACTATCAATATCGATGTAGCTATCTGAAAATAAGATGTCAAATTTCCTATTATTATTAGCTGTCAGTTTCTTCTCTTTATTTAATAAATTGGGTTGAATAAACAGTCTTTTGCCAGTAATAGTTGCATAATTTGGAGAGATGATATTTAAATGTTCATTTAGTACAGGGATTTTCCCTTTTGTCTCTTTCAAACTAATATTTTCTACATTATAGGTAGGCAAGTCGTACTTGTGATTGTAATATTCGTCTCTTTCTTTTTGTGTTGAACTATTGAAAATGGATTGTATTTTTTCTTGTTTAATACCAGTATAAATTGTATTTATTTCACTTTTTAGTGTACCGTCGTCATTGATGATGGCAGTTATATTAGTGATTTTCAAATTGTCCTTTGCCCTATATTTAGGTGTAAGAACTACTATTGCCCCTGTATCTGTCAACATCAAGACTTTTCTATTCCCTGTAAAACTTCCCAAATAACCACAACTAATCGTTTGACTAGTACACTCTAACCAAGTAGTATCTTTTGTATCTGGCACACAAACAATAGCATGGTTAAAATAGGGAGATGGAAAATCTTCTTTCAAATTGAATGTCTCATTTTTTCCTGCTTTGACTAATACATAATTTGCATTAATTCCGACTTCTTTTAATAGCGATACCATGAAATTAGAAAGTGCCTTACAGTCACCAAATTTCTTTTCAGCTACAAATTTGGCCTCTAAAGGTTGCCAACTTCCTATTCCAAGTTGAATACTGATATACCTTGTATTCTGTTGTAAATAATTATAAAGCGCTGTCACTTTTTCCTTTTTTGTAGGTAACATATCCGCAATCTTATGTACTTCTTGTCTCATTTTTTCAGGTAATTCTCTTCTGTCTTTGCAAAGTATGTTTAAGAACTTTCCTAAATTATTCCATGAATTCATTTCGCCATTAATTCCCCCAATTAAAAACTTTGTTGGAGCAATAACCACTTTTGTAATCAGCTCATCTAAAGCGGGTTGCCATATTACACCTTCAATTGCCGGTCGGTTTGTTTGTTCCCATGTATAAATCTGTATGCTATTAGATTTGGTTTCAATGGAAGGTTGTGATAAATAGTTGAATTGCTTATATCTTAATTTGTAGTCAGATGGGGTTTCTATAATGAATTTACTTTGTTGTAATGAAAGGAATTCACTGTTGATTGGTTGCCAATAAGGTAAAAAGAATATTCCATTTCGAACTTCCTCGTCTTCAAATTCTACAGTATATGGAAACCTTTTGCAATAAAAGGTGAATTGTTTCATTCTCAAATCATCTATTAGAGTTTCCTCGTCAGTTGCAGATAAATCTAAAATGTCTTTTTTCTTTATCTTTTGAAGAAGTTTCCCTTCACTGTCAAATAGTTTTCCAGAGATGTCGGATAAGGATATGAGTTTATTATAACCATTCAAGTATCTAGCAAATTTATTTCCATCTTCATTAAATATCGTAATTGCCCATTTGTGTTTTATAATCGCCTTGTCGATATCTTTTATTATCACGTGAAGTTCATCAAAACGAATGATTGCATTTGCATTTGATTTGAGCGAATCAGGAATCGATGATGTCTCATAAGTTTGTGCAATTAAAATTGTTGGAATCATTGCCAACCAAATTATTATTGGTTTCATAAGTTTACTTATTTTATTTTTTTGAATACAATTTGTTCAGCTTCTTTCTTAATGATATATCCAAAAAAATCTCTTAAAGATGAATAATCTTCTGAATTGTAAAATGTTTTATTTAGAAAGAGTTTACACCTTAATTGAATTTTTTCAGAATTCTTACTAATTAAATATTCAAAAACGCCTCCATCACTTTCATTCAAATTAGCCCTTGCCGATTTAGGTAATTCATCTACCATATATCCTTTTGGGATATCCATATTCAAGGAATAAATATACTTTTTGATATAAGGCATTTCAACAGGAAAAATTCTTTCTGCTAATGGGAACGGATTTTTTGTAATACCTTCACTCAAAAAAGGATTAAAATATACAATGTCATTGTCTCCAAATTTAAATTGTAGATCATATTGAACACCGATAGGTTCATCGTACAAATTCAACGAATCGATCTGTATATTTTTTGTTTTAATATAAGACGTGTATGACCTTGAAATTTCTTTATCAAAATCAATTTTAACTCCTTTCGCAAATTTCTCTCTAAATTCAATAGATGAATTATTTCCATATACTTTTGAATACTTACCAATGCTTCCTTGTAATGAATCATTAAAAATAAAAATCGATGTGTTGCTCTTTTCAATTATTGAGTCCGCAGAAAGGTTAATTAATATCGGTCTTTTTGAATTAATGATTCTTCCTGAGCCGTTAAAGCAATCGAGTACAATTTTGCCAAAGCCAAGTCTATTATGTGATGCGTCTAAGAGATAGGTACCTGAATCTAGCTTTAACTTTGCTATTACGTAATTATATTCTTTAAGTATCGGCATCGCTTCGTATGCAACGCCATTATCTCGAGTACTCAATATTATTGGGTCTATTTCCATTCCCAAATGATGTAACATAGCAATCAGTAAGAGGTTAATGTCTGCAACATTTCCGCTTTTTGTATTAAATGTCTGCTTAATTTCTTTAGTAGGTTTAAAGGAATTGTGGTCTGTACATGAATAATTGTCTCTAATATATGCATATACTTTTCTAGCAATTTCTTCCTGATTATTTGCTCCTGAAATGATTTTAGACAATTCATTATTCATCCAAATATTATTCTCTTTAATTGACTGAAAGCCCGGTAATTTCAATATTTCTGTGGATGTGGTTAGCCAATTTTTGATGATATATTTTGTGTTATCTTCGGAGTATTTGATTGATTGTAGGTTGAAACTAATTTTTGAAACATAATTTTTATTGGAATAGCAAAAATCTTCGTCTTTTATTGCAGGAATATTCTTAATAGCCCAAATGGCCACTGTTGCATTTCCTGAAACAGTGTAAAAATTTGAAGAGGATGTACTATTAGATTCAATAATAGAATAAGTCTTGAAAATATTACTAATACTGTCAATTGTATAATTCAGATTTCCTTTCTGTTCTTTAATGTAATTAAACATAGGAGGGATAGTCACCTGATATTGACTCCATAAAACAGGGTATTCTTCTTGAAATTGCCAATTACGCAAATACTCATAATAAGGAGATTTGATAGTGAATTTATATTCAATGATGCTTCCTTCTTTTAAATTTGGGAATGTAAATTTTTTAATAAGATAATATTCATTATACTTTTCTTTAAAAAGTGAGGCCTTGTCTAGTTTTGTTTCTATTATCTCCCCATTTTCTAAATTATATGTAGAGGCTTGAAAGTCAACAAATTGTTCCTCTTCAGACATTGAGCCCCCGAGATAAATTGGAACTTTGATAGTTGCAAAATCAAATGCATTTCTATTTTTAATCAAAACTCGTTTTGTTTCTTTATAGACTAATGTAAAATCTCCTTTAGTGTTCCCTTCAAATTCAGTACTTCCAATTGAAAATAATACTAAAGCATTTGAATTATTATCCACTTTTGGATTAGTAGTGACAGAAAAATCTTTTGAAGTTACTTTATTAGGTGTCTTTATAAGTTTATCCTGCGCGTTCAGAAAGTAAATACTGCCAAACGTAAATAGAATAACTAACTTGATATTTGAATTGAAATGTATAGCTTTCATACTTTAAAAGGGTTAAAACACAAATATATTATTTGTAACAATGTAGAGATGAAAAAAATATTTTTTTTTCAATTATCCTGAAATTTTCTACAAGAAACTTTATAAAAAGAGGTGAACTAGTTAAAAACTTACGTTTCTTTATTAAAACGTTTTTGGTCATTGTGAAAAATACTTTGAGTTGGAACTATTATTTTGAATGAAATCCAATTTAGAAAAATACTCACGGGATTTACTTCATTTCATTTATCGTGTCAAAAAATATTTTATCTCTCTAGGATTTATCGATTCAAAACCTTGAATCATGAATTATTCAAAGCTTTTAGATTTTTAAAAACGCCAATTTTCAT
>CANCKV010000127.1 GCA_947378615.1 Chitinophagaceae bacterium
CTTGAATAATTGATAGACCACTCAAGAAGTTGATGTTTGCATCTGTGGAAGGGCGCAAAGTGATTTTTTGAAGTGAAAAAGTGGAATCATGAACCCAACAATCCCCTTCAAATACATCATCCCCTTTGTGTAAAGGAGAAATCTTAAGATGGATCAATCGTCTATTATTTAGATACTGTGTGTCTAATAATTTGTAGTGGTAATAATTCGCTCCATTTGAATTGAAAGGACCAATAAATTCTCTATTAAAGACAGGAATATAATTATCATAGATATTGATATTCTGATACAACCCTCCTAATTGTTTGATAATGCTTTCATTGTCGAGGCCATTTGTGCGTGTAGCCTTAATAATTTCTCTGACTTTATGTGGTTCCTTCTGAAAATAATAATCAGACAATGTTTCTGTGATGTAAGCAGGTAAAAATGGTTTGTCCTCTGAAGTTGAATCTATGAAGTCAAAAACAAAATTCAGTGGTTTTAAAAGGGCATTGTTATTTAGTTTTTTCGTGTTGAGATTTTCAATATCTACTTCAAGTTTATTATAAATTTCATAGCTGTAATTATTCCAATATTGCTTTTCATGAAGTGGTTTATTCTTCATTATTTTTCTCCAAAACCATAATGACCTGCTGTATTTGGTTTTGACTATTGCTTCATTAGTTGAAGGCATTACTTCTAATTTGCAAGTAATTTGAGTGCTATCCGAAAAATTGCCTACCCATAAAGCAATTGGTTTATAACCGACACTACTAATAATTAGAGTGTCGTTCATGTTCTTTCTTTCAACATCTAAAACAAATCTTCCAGAAGCATCTGTAAGTGCACCTTGTCCACTCGTTTTAAAACGGGCAGAAGAAAATGGTAACGGTTCGTCGCTTTGTTTATCCTTAATATGACCAATTATGATTCTATTTTGGGAAAAAACGATAGAACAAAAAAACAACGAACAGAAAGCCAATAGGAATTTACTCAAAAACTCACTTAACATGCTTCAAATGTAGGGGAACGGAATAAACATTGAGTGATAGAATACGTTAAAAGGGGTGAATTAATTATTATTATCTACAAACTGTAGAGTTAGTAGAACTTTCAACTATATTATTGGGAATATGATTCTTTCTATTCTTGAGAGAGGAGAGTACTCGAGAACTAGAATTGAATTATATACTTTCAAAAAAACAATAAAATGTCAGATCATTTCTTTCATCAATTTTATTACTTTGTCAATTTCTTTGTAGGTATTATGTTTACTGAATGAAAACCGAACGGCTACTTTGTTTGCGTCATTATAAATTGCTTGAATCACATGACTTCCTATGCTTGCACCGCTTGTACAGGCACTTCCTCCACTTGCACAGATGTTATTTATATCTAAATTAAAAAGTATCATCTCACTCTTTTCTGTCATTGGAAAACTCACATTAATCAAATTATAAAGGCTGCTTCCAGAAATATCCCCATTAAAATGGATGCCAGAAAAATGATTAGTTAGTTGTTCCATCATATACAATTTCAAACTTTTGATATGAGTACTATCGGCCAAATAATTGGTTGTAGCAAGTTCTAATGCTTTTGCAAATCCTACAATACCAGGTACATTTTCTGTGCCGGCACGCATATTCCTTTCTTGATTTCCACCAAAAAGTAAAGGCTTTATTTTTATATTTTCATTAATATATAAAATACCTACTCCCTTCGGTCCGTGAAATTTGTGTGAAGATCCAGTGATGAAATGAACAGGAGTGGAACGTAAATTGAATGGATAATGTCCAACAGTTTGAACTGTGTCACAATGAAAAATGGCATTGAATTGTTTACAAATGTCACCAACAGTATAAATGTCAAGTAGATTCCCTATCTCATTATTTGCGTGCATTAATGTCACCAAACATTTCTCTTCGCTACTTTCAAGGATGGCCTTCAGACTATTCAAATCGATATGTCCATTTGGCAAAAGGGATACAAAGCTTAGTTTTATATGCTCTCTATTATGAAGATTTTCTATAGTATGTAGCGTAGCATGATGCTCGATAGGAGAGGAGATGATATGCTTACAATCAAGGTCTCTTACAGCAGCAGTAATGGCCATATTGCTACTTTCTGTTCCACAAGAAGTGAAAAATATTTCGGATGGATGTGCATTTAGATGCTTAGCTACAGATTTTCTTGCATTTTCAATTGCCAATCTACTTTCTCTACCATAACTATAAATAGAGGAAGGATTACCAAACATAGTAGTGAAGTAAGGCATCATAGCTTCTAGAACGAGTGGATCTAAAGGGGTGGTTGCAGCATTATCAAGATAAATTCTTTCTATCATAAATTACAATTCTGTTTCTACTGAAGAAGTTTTACCACCTTGTAAACAAGGAAAAATAAAGAACACAAAAGTTTTCTTATAAAATGATAAATCTGAGCGATTATAATTTAAAAAAATGCTTTTATTTCTTTGGTAAAAATCAGTGTTCTTATAAATAACTTCTTTTCAAAAGAGGTTTTCTCAAAGCTATGAAGTTGCATTCATATATGTCCTTCTTTTCAATAAACATAAGAAAAAACTACGTCCTTTCTATGTGGCTATGTTACCATGTGTTTAGCTTTTTGTCTTTCCTAATCCACACAAATTATTGCTTAGTCATAACTTCTAAGTAGAAATATTAATTGAAATGTCTCGAAAGTTAGTTTGCGAATATTCCATTTTTTGCTTAAAGAGTTTCGTGGAGACACGAACCTTGGCAGACTGCCTCGTTTCGTGTCTCCACGAAACAAAAAAAATGTTATGCACCCTTGCTTAATGAGCTCATTCATTAGTAAGTTTAATATCCATTGCAACCTTCAACAGGCATAATCTCGTCAAGTGCTTTTTTAAGATCATCATACATCAACTTTTTACTTTCTGCTTGAGGAGTTTTGGACAACAAGACAAAAGTATAACCTTTACATCTATCAAAAAACATCCAAGAACCATACATATTTGAATAACCTAGAATCGTACTTTTATCATCTATATCCTTACTTAAAATCCATTCACCTAGTCCATAAGTAAATCCTAGCATCGGGGAAGGAGTGTTTTTCATAAAGCTTTTGTCCATTTGAAGTGTTTCCATTTCAGCAATTGATTTTTCAGTCAATATTTTCTTGCCATTATATACCCCTTTATTAAGCAACATCGATAAGAAGTTATTCATTTCGTTCGCAGAAGAATAAGCACTAAATGAAGGGTTGACTTTATCTTTTGCACTAAATGAAGTATTTCTCATACCTAACGGTTTTAAAATCCTTTCAGTAATCAATACATCAAAGCTTTTTTGCGTAACAATTTCTGCTATTCTTGCCGCAATGTCAATTCCTATATTATTGTAGTTAAAGGCAGTTCCGGGATTGTAGAGAATCTCATGTTTACTTGCAAACGCATTTACCTCCTCCTCAAGGCTTCCGTATTTAGCCTTTTCAAAAAGTTTGCCTACACTTTTGGGATATTCAATGCCCGTTTGATGCGATAAACATTGTCTAATTGTAATAAATTTTTTTCCATAAGTTTCATAAATAGGTAAGTACCGGCTAACCTTATCATCTAAGGAGAGCTTTTCTTGATCCACTAATGTCATGACTAATGCAGCAGTCAACCACTGACTAAGACTACCTACAGCAGTAACGTCTGCAATATCAAAATCATCCGCTCCCTTCCTGAAAATTGTTTTGCCATTTTTTTGTAAAAGACAGGCGAAATGTGTTCCTATTTCACTCTTATGGTTGTTGAACTCATGAGTAAGTGGAGTAAAATCAATTTGACCATAAGACGAAATACTTGAAACAACGCCAAAAGCAACAAAAGTTAATATTAGCAAATGCAAACGAGCAGCCTTTAATTGGGAACTACTAAAATTCTTCTTCATAAAAAAAGTAAGGGTTAAATGACTAAATGTTTATTGATTGACTGAATTATTTTCATTAGCAAATAATTAGCTAATTGGATTACAGCGAACACAATCGTTTACAAATATTTCATTTTTTTTATTAATAAATAAAATATTTGTCGTTTTTTTTATAAAAAAATAAAAGTTTTCTTATTTAACAAGTGCTGATTTCAGAATTTTATTGGAAAAGGTTCTTAAAGTTGAAATTTTGAAGGAAGGTTTATAAGAATCGAATTGATTATTTATTAGAATCAAAGCATATTATTTAGCTCTAGTCATGAAATAGACAAACTGAGCAATGAAAATTAGACCAATTGTAATATACAAACCAATCGTAATTGGATTGCAAACCTTTCTCATTTTATCCCATCTATCTACTCTGTCATTTCTCAAAGAGTAGCGATCATAATAAGTGAAAAAGTTTTTTATTGCATAAGTTGGTCTATGCGGTTTATACCGAACCAAAAAAATGAGTTTTAAAATCCCTAAAACTATGAGAAAATAAATCCCAAAGTCATGAAAAAACTGAATTAATATGTCTATTATCATAAAAACAAGTAAAAGGTGTGTTACTATATGGAAATTAGAGACAAAATTATTTTTAAAAGCGTTGCGTGTGACAATAATTTTTAATGTATTTTTAATGTCATTCATTTGGCAATTTGAATTTGTTTTATTTTTCAATGCTGTTTCTTTTCATTTTATTGACTTGCCTTCTTATTTTTCAAAATTGTTTTATATCCTTAAAACTCCAAAATAGTATATTGCAGCCATATCAATGGTTAAATGATAATGGTTGATTAATAGAAACTCATATCTCATATTTCATAACTCATATTTCATTACATGGCTTTAAGTAGAATCTGGAGTAGTTTTATAATTGTTGCAATAACAGTTGCACTCTATAAATGTACATTTTTGGGAAATACAGATATTTTCAGTTGGATGGTTATTGGAAAAGCGGATGACCTTGCTAACCCACTTAAAGTAGATGGCATTATCCCTACATGTAAAAGTGCGGTGGATTTATGCATCAATCTAATTGGTATCATGGCCTTATTCATGGGATTCATGAATATCGCCGAGAGGGCAGGAGGCATTCGATTATTATCAAGATTGATTACTCCATTTTTTTCCAAATTATTTCCTGAACTCCCAAAGGGGCATCCTGCGATGGGCTATATGATTATGAATTTCTCGGCTAATTTGTTGGGGCTAGATAATGCGGCTACACCCTTCGGTATTAAGAGTATGGAGAGTTTACAGGAATTAAATCCCAATAAGGAGACTGCGTCTAATGCTCAAATTATGTTTTTGTGCCTACATGCTGCAGGGCTTACTTTAATTCCAGTGAGTATTATTGCAATCAGATCTTCGATGAAGGCAATTAATCCTACCGATATTTTTATTCCATGTATGATTGCTACTTTTATTGCAACCTTAGCAGCAATGATGATTGTGGCAATCAAACAAAAAATTAATATTTTTCAGCCTGTCATTCTATTTTGGGTATTAGGCATTTCTTTCGTGATTGCTAGCCTTGTTTTATACTTGGCTCACCTTAATTCTGATTCGGTTCAGTCTTTTTCTAAAGTATTAAGTAATGGTTTAATCCTATTTATATTCCTCGCAATCGTGCTTGGTGCGCTTTATAAAAAAATAAATGTTTATGATGCCTTTGTAGAGGGGGCAAAGGGCGGTTTTGAGACTGCCATCAAAATTGTACCCTACTTAGTGGGTATGCTCGTTGCAATCAGCCTTTTGAGGTCAAGTGGTACTTTCGAAGTTATAATTACAGGGATTAAATACATATTCAATTCGATGGGGGCTGATACCCGATTTGTAGATGGAATTCCTACTGCATTAATCAAACCTTTAAGTGGTGGAGGTGCTAGAGGGATGATGATTGATACGATGAAAACTTATGGTGTCGACTCCTTTGCGGGTAGATTATCCTGCATTTTACAGGGCTCTTCCGACACCACCTTTTATGTTGTTTCGGTTTATTTTGGTGCAGTTTCCATCAAAAACACACGTTATTCTATTGGAACAATGCTGATTGCCGATTTAGTGGGGATAGTTACGTCTATTCTTCTTGCCTATTTGTTTTTTGGGAGATAATTTTAGCTCTCGATACAGAAAAACTGCTTTGTATAGGCTTTGAAGAGATATTATTAATATCTTATAAATATAATATGACTCTTCCACTTTCATTAACATTGATTTTGCTGTTCAGCAATAACTAATATATTTGACCATTAAATTTATTGTTAAAGTAGAAATGAAAGAACAATTTGAACATTTTAGACCAGATGGTTTTATTGGAAAAGGGGATTATCAATGGCCGCAGCCTTTCAGAAATATGACAGACAAAAACTAGAAACACTCTCAAAAGAGGAATTAAAGAAGTTTATGGAAAGGAATAATCTAGACAACCCTTTTCCAAAAATGGATATTCCAGACTATATCTTAGAATCAGATAGAGAAATTGGGGTCTATTACAATCAATTTGAAGGTACTGAGATGATAATTGAATTTGATGATGTAACAAATGGCTTGCAAAAACATTTTATGAAATTGAAGGAGGATGAGAAGGAGGCAATTTGGCAACTGATTACCTCTAATAATATTAGTGTAAACTTTGTAAATAAGCTAATTGGTAAATATGGCAGTAATTCAATTGCCACCACTTTCTTTATTGACAATGAACCGAATCTGATTGAATATCTATTGCATAAATACAAAGGACATTTTTATCTGAATAGATATCCGTTTATAAGTTTTTCGGAAGATGAAGATTAGTGGTTAGTTATAAGTTGTTAGTTATTAATAAAAAAATGAATTATATATGGGAATAGTAAAAAGCATGACAATGGGAGTAAATAACTTTACCTTGTATCAATTGAAAGATAAAAGAAATGCGGAAAATAATGTTCAATATATTGCTGTAGATAACGAACAACAAGTATATGTGTCTTTTGGGATGTACGCTTTTACAATTGACCATTATGAATTTCAAGTTTCAACAGATTTGAAAGAATTATACGTTTCAACCGAGGCAGGTTTTCAATTTGATTTCTTGGCTTTTTATAGGTTTATCCGATCAACTTTTGATGAAATTAGTTTTTCATTTTTACTGAGTACCGAATACGAATCAACTACAATGACAATTGATATTGAAAGTTTCGATAGATATATTGAAATGATTTCAGACAATGAAATGTTTACTATTGCAATAACACCCGATACCGAATATATGGAGAATAGTTATACCCTTAAACAGTTTCAAAAAATATATAAAGATATACTCATGTTAATTGTCAATGTAACTACGTTTGAAAGGTTATTAAATAATGGTGAGATAGTGTAAGATAAAAGAACTTCCTATAGATTTGATAACTTATGAAAAGTTGTCAAATCTTGATACGGAGGCCCAAACGAACCAAAAGAAGAGAATAAATGAATTTAAGAGTGATTGTTTGATTTGGATGTTATTCAATGGTAGCAACCTAACTGCAAGTGCAAATGATTTGGAATGGAATGGCAAGAAATGGAGTATTGTCAATCATTTTATACCCTTTACCGAGGAAGAAGTCGGTGCCCCCGACCGCTTTGAGAGTGATTTTATGGTACAGTATCTATCGGATAAAACTTTAAGTTCCGAAGCCCAACAAGTAATGGAAGCAGGTAAAGGATTATGGAAAGCTTATTTCGAACATACTGATACTCGCAACGTAAGGGATGAATTGAAGTTAAACCGTGCAGATGTGGGTTGGTATCAGGTGCGAAAAGCCCTTCAAGCTCGCAATGCAAGTGGCGATTTTATTCCTGTAAGTTTCAAACCCTTTGAAGAATCATATAAGGCACTCTCCAAAAAGCTGCAACCGATGGTGTATGAGTTGGGGTTCTTAAAAATTTAAAATAAAATGATGGACTATGTGTAAAATAGCTAAAGAATTAAAATTAGGTACCAACGACGGGACACAAACAAACGATACTTGGTCTTATTATAGATTAGTGGAAGGAGAAAAAGATGACTATTATGGTCAAAATTTATGGATGGAACA
>CANCKV010000128.1 GCA_947378615.1 Chitinophagaceae bacterium
AACGAGTTCGTAGGTACTTACAATCTACTGCAAATCTTCAGTTTTTTGAAATTTATAACTTAAGTGAATTAGCTGAAGGAATAAAGGCTGCTGATAAGACTGTTCAAGATTATTTGAATGGAGTAAAGGTTATAGCTGCTGATACCTCAAAGGGTAAGGATAGCACAAAAGCAACTGCAAAGGCTGATACTTCTAAAAATAAAATTAACGAAGCACCAATCAGAAAGTTGATTCAGTTCAATCAACCATATCAAACTAAAACAGGAAAAACTATTTTCCCTGCATCAATTGGCTATATGCAAAGCTCTGATACGGGGCTTTTGAATAGCTATTTGAACATGGATATTGTAAAAGCAAAATTCCCTGCTAACTTATCTTTCATGTATGGCAAGGTAGATGTTGATGATCCAAAGGCAAAAAACATTCTTCAGTTATATGCAATAAAGACACTTGATAACGGACAAGCTGAATTGGAAGGTGAGCATGTTACTGATGCTAAACAAGATTTTGATGAGCGTGGAAAAGTCGCCATTAAAATGAATATGGACAAAATGGGAACTAATATTTGGGCTAAGATGACTACCCGTAATATTGATAAACCTATCGCCATTGTTTTGGACAACTTTGTTTATTCTGCACCTACTGTTAATGACGCAATTACTACAGGTAATTCTCAAATAAGTGGTAACTATTCTGCAAAAGAAGCACAAGATTTATCAGAAATATTAACGAGCGGTAAATTGACAGCTCCAGCAAAGATTGTTCAGGAACAAGTTATTGGGCCAACTCTAGGTAAGGCTGCCGTTCAAGGTGGTGCACTATCATTCTTAATCTCTTTTATCGTAATATTCGGTTTGATGCTTGTATATTATAATACGGGTGGTTGGGTTGCAAATATTGCCTTGATATTGAACTTATTGTTTACTGTAGGTATCTTAAGTGCATTGAGCTTTACACTAACTGCTGCGGGAATCGCAGGCTTGGTTTTGACAATCGGTATGGCAGTGGATACAAACGTTATCATCTTTGAAAGAATCAAAGAAGAAATTACGAAAGGTAAAAACTATGAAGCTGCTGTTAAGGAAGGTTACAGACGTTCTTTAGCTCCAGTTCTAGATGCACACGTTACCACATTCTTAACTGCAAGTATCTTATTCTACTTTGGCTTAGGCCCAGTATTAGGATTCGCTACTACACAGATGATAGGTATTTTGCTTTCTTTGTTCTGCGGAATCTTAGTTTCTCGTTTAGTGACCGACTTGTATATGAACAAAAACCGTCACTTTGATTACTTCACAGGATTATCTAGAAAAGTATTCAAGCATGCGGCTTTCCGTTTTATAGAATACAGAAAGTTTGCTTATGTATTATCTGCATTCGTTTTAATTGGAGGTATTGCTTCTTATTTCAACGGTTTCGATAAAGGTGTTGAGTTTCAAGGAGGTCGTAGCTATACAATCAAGTTTGACAGGCCTGTTAGTACTGATGCTATTAGAGATGATTTGAAGAAAGCATTTGGCGAAGCGCCTGTAATTAAAACTGTTGGTTCTGCCACTCAATTGAATATTACTACTGCTTACAGAATTTCTGAAGTAAGTGCTGATAATAGTATTGATAAGGATGTTGAATCTAAATTGTATGAAGGATTGAAGAATAATTTACCTTCAGGATTGTCTTATGCTGATTTTGATACTAAGTTCAAACAAAGTTCTCAGACTGTACAACCTACAATCTCTGAAGATCTGAAGGCAGGGGCTACAAAGGCTACGATTTTTGCCTTGATTGCCATTTGTTTGTACATCTTCATTCGTTTCCGTGATTGGCGTTATAGTTTGGGTACAATCGTATCCTTATTGCATGACGTTTTGGTTACGTTAATTGTGTTCAGTTTCGCACGTAAAATAGTTCCTTTCCCATTAGAAATTGATCAGCATTTTATTGCAGCGATTTTGACTGTTATCGGTTTCTCAATGAATGATACCGTGATTGTTTACGATAGAATTCGTGAAGATAGTAAACTGATGAAAGGTGAATCAAATGCAGCAATTATCAATAAAGCGATTAATCAGACATTGAGTCGTACTGTGATGACTTCATTAACAGTGTTCTTGACTATCTTGATATTATTCATCTTCGGTGGTGATGTAACTAGAGGATTTGCATTCGCTATGTTAGTGGGTGTATTCACAGGTACTTATTCTTCTATTTTCGTAGCTGCACCGATATTAGTTGATTTTGCAAAAGACAAACCATTAGGTTCAGGTGATACAAAGTAGTAAGTTTCAGGTTGTAAGTTTTACCTTATACTTTATGAACATAATTCTATAATATTATTTGATAAAACAAGAAAGGTTTCCAAATTGGAAACCTTTCTTGTTTTAATACGTTCTAAAAGGATATTTGCAAAATGAGTAGTTATTCTTTCTTTTACTAGAATCTAGTAACTAGAAACCTGCAACCTATAAATTGAAACCTGTAACTTGAAACCTGCAACCTATAACTTGAAACCTAAACCTGAAACCTGAATCCATCATCCAATACTAAATAACTAAAAACGTAAAACCTATAACTTAAAACGTACAACTTTCTACCTTACTTTTATCCCTCAAAAAAATAACTCTTATGCTTGTACAATCTCTTTTGGGTGAATTTATGTTTGAAGTTGAAAACACCCGCAAATTACTCAAAGCCATTCCTGATAGTGCCTTGGAATGGAAACCTGCAGAAAAAAATTGGACTACTGCACAGTTAGCCTCTCATGTAGCTGAAGTTTACAATTGGTATCCCCAAACCCTTGAACAGGATGTGATGGATATGGCTGCTTACAAATATGACAAAGGGGATATTACGAAAGCTGCTAATATCGTAGCAAAGTTTGAAGAAAATGTGAAAGTCGCTCAGCAAAGTCTTGAAAAAGCAACTGACGAAAGTATGTTTGTTTTGTGGAAGATGGTATTTGGAAATTCAGAACCCATGTTTCCAGCAATGCCAAGGATTCAAGTAGTAAGGTCATTTTTGATGAATCACTTATACCATCACCGTGGAGAATTAGTGGTATATCTAAGGGCAACAGGAAATAAAGTACCAGGTTTGTATGGCCCTTCTCTTGATGAAAAATAATTATCCGCAATAAGTTGTAAGTGATAGGTATTAAGTTATACGTTTCCTAAATATTGGGACAGATTAAAAGGTAGAATCCCCATATTAAGGGATTTTACCTTTTTTACCATTAATTTTTAGGAATCTTCAAAAAGTAATAATCATGAAAAAGCATTATCAGGAAATAGTAGATGAAGTATTTGGCACAACCTTCTATCAGCATAGAACTTTACGAACTTGTTTCGACCCTCAATCCTCCGAATGGAGTGAAACAACGATTGAAAAGAAGGTGGAAATTCTCAAAAAGGTGCTCAGCAGTGAAAAGATTCCACTTGATAAATTGATTTTTGGATATAAACACTATTACACACATGAACTAACCAATAAAAGTTATGTGGTAAATTCTTTGGAGGATGCACTGATTGTGTTGCTTAATAAATCATTCATCAAATAATTGGATTTACAAATAATGTGTATTTGATAAATATTCATTTTTGAGCCAACTTGTAACCACTTACAACCATTATGGATATTGAGCAACTTAGAGAATATTGTTTAGGTAAACCTTTAGTAGAGGAACTTTTACCTTTTGGACCTGATACATTGGTATTTAAAGTGAACGGAAAAATATTCCTTCTTACAAGTTTAGATGCCCCACAGTTGCAATTCAATGTGAAATGTAATCCTGAACTTGCTGAAGAATTAAGAGAGCAATATCCTTGTGTAATTCCAGGCTATCACATGAACAAAAAGCATTGGAATACAATCATCGTAGATGGTTCTGTTTCTACTCAATTATTAAAAGAATGGATTGATCATTCTTACAATCTTGTAATAAAAGTCAAGAAGAAATAGTATTATTGAACTAACGGTTCTTTTTTGGGAGCTTTCAGTTCTGATAGGTTAGGTATCAACATCTTCTTCAATCAAAAAAATATATTTTACAATAAACCGAAATAAAAAAGGCTGCCTTTTTAAGACAGCCTTTTTCAATAACGATATACTTCCGTATCTATGAAAATCTAATAGACTTCCATCCCACTTTCATTTTGTTGTTTCAATGTCCAATCCCCTGTCATTTTAATTTCAAGCCACATATTCCCACTTTTTCTAAAGAAAAGTGTTGTCAGACCAAAGTGATCTGCAAACTTCTGCGCAATCTGTTTAATTGAATTATTCTCATTAATGATAATAACTCCTTCTGGATTATCTTTTAAGATATCCCCAACTTTTAATTGATTGACGGGTGTTTTAGGCTTGAAACTCCTTGTGGCAATCCCCTCCGGCATCTTAAAATCTATTTTAAGGTACGGAAAAGCATTGCTGAATTCCTGCTTTATCTCGTCTAAATACCTATCCTTTGATATAATTACTTTCATTTTTTGCACCTGAATTTTTCTAAGTAAACCATTCATTTCAAACTCGAAATTGCACAATTGAAATGAAATAAAAGATGACTTTTGTCAAGTATTCAAAATATTTTTAAAAAAAGTTTACTTTATGATTAAAATCATTGCAGAGATTGATAAGTATTTCATAGAGGAGTGACAGAAGTAGTTACTTTTGACGCCAGAATATTCACTTATGTTTCATTACGACAACTTAATAGCAAAATACAACCAATCTGTTCCACGTTATACGAGTTATCCAACTGTTCCGTTTTGGAAAGATTGGGAAAATAATTTTTTGTGGAAAGACACTTTTAAGAAATATTTTACCAAAAACAGTAAAAATTCGGAAGGCTTAAGCATTTATATCCATTTGCCTTTTTGTGAATCGCTGTGTACTTACTGTGCTTGCAACAAAAGAATTACGACCAATCACTCGGTAGAGGAAAAATATATCGAGACCATTTTGAAGGAATGGAGTCTGTACAAGAATTTAATGAGTACACCGCCCCTAATTCAATCGATTCATCTTGGTGGAGGAACCCCTACTTTTTTTTCTCCAGAGAATTTGGAAAAATTAATTAATGGAATTGTCGAGGGTGCTACAATTACCGAAGATTATGCCTACAGTATTGAAGGGCACCCGAATAATACCACCGAGGAACATTTACAAACATTATACAATCTTGGATTCCGACGTATCAGCTATGGAGTTCAGGATACCGATCCTGTAGTGCAAAATGCTATCAATCGTTTACAGCCTACAGAAAATGTAAGAAAGGCAACCGAAGCCGCGCGGAGAATTGGTTTTACTTCCGTAAACTTCGATTTAATTTATGGGCTTCCATTCCAAACGGTAGCAAGCATGGAAAATACAATTCGTGAAGCCATTGAAATTCAGCCTGACAGGGTTGCATTCTATAGCTATGCGCATGTCCCTTGGAAACAAAAAGTTCAACGACTTTTTGATGAAAACGATTTGCCAGATGCAGGACTAAAAACTAAATTATATACAACAGGTAAGGTAATGTTTGCAGAGGCAGGTTATACCGATATTGGAATGGATCACTTCTCGTTACCTAGTGACGAATTATTTAGAGCAAGAATGAATGGTAAGCTTCATCGCAATTTCATGGGTTATACCGACACAAATACGAAGGCATTAATTGGACTTGGAGTATCTGCTATCAGCGATATTGGAGTCGCTTATGCCCAAAACTATAAAGAATTAGAATCTTATTATCAGGCGATTGAAAGAAATGAGATTCCTGTTATTAAGGGATATTTCATGGATGAATCTGATTTGGTATTCAAACAATACATTTTAGATACAATTTGTAGGGGAACCACCACTTTCAAGGACGACTTTAGGGACTTGCTGAATGAATATTCTATCCCATTATTACTTGAAATGGAAAAGGATGGTTTATTGACCTATTCCAATGATAAGATAGAAATTACTAAAGCAGGCTTTCATTTTGTAAGAAATATCTGTAAGGCTTTTGACATTCGGTGGTTAACAGATTTAACTAATCAGGGACGATTTAGCAAAGCGGTATAAAAAAGAGTGATGAGTGATGAGTTATTAATGATGGGTTATGAGTTTTGAAATTTGATTCCTACTTAAGAGCTATTAACACAAGGATTTAAGCTATCTACATTTGCTTAATCTGATCAAATTAGATTATAAAACTTTGTGACCCTTGTTTTCCTTTGATTTCTTTGTGGTAAAATCTTCTGCATAGGAACGAAATTTGACTTATGACTACACAAGACTCATCACTCATATTTCATCACTCATATTTCATCACTCTAAGAAAACGTTCATACATTTCCTTCCACGGTTTCCATTGTGGTTGGTCTGTGAGAAAATGATTATGGAAAATAGTGATGAATTGTCCACCTACTTTTTTTACTATACTATAATAATATTGCAGCTCCTCCCCTGCCTCTTCCGCAGAAAGATGTTGCTCAAAAAAGCAATTCGCATCCATATAACAATAAGGCCGAATTATCAAATTTGTAATTTCTTCTTTCTCTAAATCATACCAATAAAATGGGGATGTCACCGAAGCCCTAAACCCATTGATACTACCATAACCCATTGAATGATCTTCTTTGATGCCATTTTTAATTAACAGTCGATAGGTATTTGGTAGTATCATCCTAATATAGTGCTGCCTACTAATAGTACACATTCCTTCTATTATATTCTTTAGAGAATCAATTTCAGAAGATAATATACGCTCAGAATCTCCACTTTGCCATGAAGGATGTATGCCTACGGTATATTTTTTTGCATGTTCTTTAATGAGAGATTGTAGTCCTTTTCCTGTGGGAGCATTATTTTTATCATACTGCCCCCTCTGTTGTGCCAATAAAAAGAAATAAATGGGAGAGAGATGATATTCCGCATGAAGTTCATTTAACCATTCATAAACATCAAAAGGGTCATTTGCCTTTCCACTATAAACATTTGCTTGTTCAATTACTTGGTCAATATCCCCTTTCAAAAGCGTCTTGAAGAAACCGCCAACATTCTTTACTATTGATTGATGTTTGTAGGCAAACGCAATATCAATATCGTAAGTAGGAATAAAAAAGGGGGATTGTTTAGGACCACTATTGATAGATAACCGTTCCATCAAATCTATTATCCATAGATTGACTAAAGGAATAGTCAAAAAATTGTTTTTATACGCGATGGAATTTTCGTGTGCAAATCTTCCATACATATCGGGTTGATAGGGCAGATATTCCTCGTATCGTGAAATAAGATAAAAGATTGCGGCAAAAACATCAAATCCGTGACTATCATTATCATGAATGAAAAAACAGGAATTGTTTCTACAAGTAGAAACAGTAATATCAACAGGAGAAATGTTTGTTTGAAATAAAAGAGGATGCGGTTTAATTTGGTAATCCTCATTACCCATTTCCTCATTACTGTAATTGATTTTCACAGTATCGAAATTTGCAAATGCGGCTTTATCATAGATAATAAAAATCCGCTGTCCAATAACACTTTCAATAAAATTAATAACATATTGTAGGCGCAACGAGGCAGCAGATGAATATATAACCACGACTATTCCGGTTTATAAATTTGTTTTAAAGTAAATGTTAAGCTCAATTGCGGCAAAGTAATCACATCTTCATCCTTACTAAATGTTTCAGTACTCCACTCGCCTTCAGCATCCTTCACAAAAAAGATAACGACTTCTTGTTCAGGTTCCACGCAAAGATAATACTGAAGAGTCTCTATCTTTTGGTACTGAATAAATTTATCTACTAAATCGTATTTTCTAGTGTTTCCCGCTAATACTTCAATAAGAAGTACGGGTTGAGAACTAAAAAACTTATCAGGATTAGGATGGCAAACCATCAAATCAGGATAAAAGAAGTTGCCTTCTGCATTCTTTGTCTTAACTGCTTCAACAGCAATTTTCCACTTTGTGCCTTTTAATAATTGTTTCAATAAAAGGGCAAT
>CANCKV010000129.1 GCA_947378615.1 Chitinophagaceae bacterium
TATATTGTTGCTATACAGGTGCTTTTCTTGTTTACAATCCTATAACTTCTTTTCAGAAAAGCGTTTCAGAATGCCACGAAGTAGGATTCCTTTTAATAAAACATAGAATGAAACTATGGGATGCAAAAAAAATAAATTGAACAACTATAATATCTTTTCAATAAGGCGTTTATTAATGTTAAGATATAAGCTTATTCTTATTTTTTATAATTATTTTAAAATAAACTCTTTTTTATTTCTCCAACACGAAGACAGAAAGACTCAAAGGCACTAAGTCAAGCTTAAGTTTCTTTTTTCTTTGTGCTTCTTAGCGTCTTTGTGTCTTAGTGTTGGAAAAATATCTTTTACTTTTTTATTTTCTAAAAGTGATAAAAACACAAGTATCAACCTCTTTATTTCAAAATATTCGTTTATACTTTTTTATATAATCCTTTTTAGTATTTAAAAGTTGTTCGAATTATTTTTTTTCTGTTCCTATGTCCTTTCTATATGGCTATGCACCTATGTGTTTAGCCTTTTGTCTTTTCTAGAAGTTATATAAATAAGAAACATGACACCCTTCTGAGTACCTATCTTGTCGATTCAATTCCTTCTTTTGTAAAGACTATTTTCTTTTGTTTATACAAATTACCTAATGCCATCTTGAAGGTCTTTTTACTCATACCAAAAACACTGTAAATAGTCTCGGGGGAAGTCTTATCGTTATAAGGAAGTTGTCCATTTTTCTGTACCAACATTCTCATCACCTTCTCAGTTTCCGTTTCTACTCTTTCGTAGCCATGCTTGCCAAGCATGATATCGAGCTTATTAGACTCAGGATGTATCTTTTTGATAAAACCTAAATGCGTTTCTCCTATAGAAATGGGTTTGAAAATATCATTGTAATGAATCAATCCGAGATGTTGATTATTGACAATAACTGAGAATCCAATCTCCGTTTTTCGATAGACAAGAACTGTTACTTCATCCAATTCTTGAACAGTCAAGTCGGTGTTTTGTAAATCCGATTCAAACCATTCGGTACCTACCAAACGACTTGTCCGTTCATCAATCTTTACTTTCACCAAGTAGGACTCCCCTTCTCTCATACCAATTCGTTGAAAAGCACGGGGAACAAACAAGTCCTTCATCAATCCCATATCTAAAAAAGCACCTATCTCTGTGATAGTACGTACCTTAAGAAAGGCAATATCGCCCACTTTTGCCTTACTCTCAAGGGTGGTTGCAATTAATCTATCTTCCGAATCAAAGCAGATGAAAACTCTGATTTCATCACCTACTTTTGTTCCTTCAGGAACCCACCTATTCGGCAACAAGATACCTTTCTTGCCATCTGCGAGATATACGCCAAAATCCAATAAGCGCTCTACCTGCATTAGGTTGTAATCACCAATTTTAATGTCCATGTTATTTAGTTATTAGTGGTTAGTTGTTAGTGGTTAGTGATTAGTGGTTAGTTGTTAGTGGTTAGTGGTTAGTGATTAGTGGTAAATTAAAAGTCATCTTAAATATTTTATAACTCATATTTCATCACTAACAACTAACCACTAATCACTAACCACTAACAACTAACCACTAATCACTAACCACTAATAACTGATTATCTGTTCTTGTATTGTTTCAGGAATCGTTCTCCATTCGTACTGTTGATTGCGTAGTTGTGGTTCGAATCCTGCTTCTTTAATAGCAGCTTGAATTGTTTTGTAAGTAAATCGGTGTGGGGCACCCGCAGCACTCACTACATTTTCTTCAAGCATGATACTACCAAAATCATTTGCCCCACTATGAAGGCTCAATTGTGCAGTCTCTTTCCCTACCGTCAACCAACTAGCTTGAATGTTCTTCACATTTGGTAACATGATTCTGCTGATAGCAATCATTCTAATATATTCATCAGGAGTAGATAAGTTTTGAACGCCACGAATCTTCGCTAATAAGGTGTCCACATCCTGAAAAGTCCATGGAATAAAAGCAAGGAATCCTTTGGCATCCGCAGGTTTCTTAGCTTGTATGTCTCTTATTTTTACTAAGTGAATAAAACGTTCTTCCAATGTTTCTACATGTCCAAACATCATCGTAGCACTCGTTGTTATTCCTAGATTATGTGCTTGATGCATGATTTCGAGCCATTCCTCTGCTCCACATTTTCCTTTACTAATGAGTCGGCGAACCCTATCCACTAATATTTCTGCACCTGCACCCGGCAAAGAATCCATACCAGCATCCTTCAAAGCCTTCAATACTTCGTAGTGTGTACTCTTTTCTAGCTTAGTAATATGTGCCACTTCGGGTGGACCGAGTGTATGGAGTTTGATAGTAGGAAACTCACTTTTGATAGCACTAAAGGTATCGGTATAATATTTTAATCCCAACTCAGGATGATGTCCACCTTGCAACAATAATTGATCTCCACCCCATCGGAGGGTTTCTTCAATCTTCTTTCGATAGGTAGGCATATCGGTGATATATGCTTCTGCATGACCCGGAATACGATAGAAATTACAGAACTTACAGTTTGCCACACACACATTAGTCGTGTTAAGGTTTCTATCTATCTGCCAAGTAACTTTTCCGTGAGGGACTTGAATCTTCCTCAACTCATCGGCTACATACATTAATTCTGTCAGGGGGGCATGTTCAAAAAGGAACATTCCTTCCTCCACAGATAAAAATTCAAAGGCCAATGCCTTTTTATATAATTCAGATAATTGCATACTTAAATCTTTTTTGAAAAAAAACAAAGTTAGGGATGTAAAGTTGTGAGAGAAATTCAATTTAGAAGAGAGAGGAGGTGAATGGTGATTAAATAGCTGTAATGTGTCAATAAACAGCTATTTAAGTAACTGTAAAGAAACAAAAAGACAGCTATTTATCATTAATAAGGAAAGCAAAAGAAATAGTCTGAGCAATTTTATAAGCATTACTATCGAAATAATAGAAGCTTTAAGAAAAAAAGTCTCAACGCATAGTATGAAATGAAGGTGTTCATGTTTCTTATTTATATAACTTCTAGGAAAGACGAAAGGCTACCACATAGGTACGTAGCCACATAGAAAAGACTTTCCTTTTTTTATGTTTTATTAAAAAGGGGGTCACATAGTAATGCTACTTCGTAGCATTGAAACAGCCTTTTTGAAAAGAAGTTATATAGTAGGCATATAGTATCACAGAGGACGCACATAGTTTTTATCTATTTTCTATTGAAAAGAAAGTAGGTCACATAGGAATGCTGCTTCGCAGCATTTGGAAAGCATGAGTGAATAGGTGGCATAACTGTTCAATTTATTTAAACTACATTCCTAACTCAATTCTTTAGGAATGTGTTTGAAATAAATTGAGCAAGTCCTATTTCATTTCAATGTGCTTACCAACTAAAACTTAAAATTTATAACTTCCTTATTTATTAATCACGACAACATCACTGTTTGTAGCAGCTAAAACTATATCCTTTTTTTCCATTAGAATAATGACATCAAGATATACTTGTTCTCTCAATTTAGTAAATTCTTCAAGTGTCTGAATCATTTCAGTATAATATTCTCCCTCAATGATATGTGCATTCTTACCTGTTTCTTTCAAAAAAACACTTGCATTCTTAATATTTAAGTCTTTATCAAGAATATCTTTTATTCCATTTATCAATTCTTGTAGTTGAGTAGCTTTTGTTGACAAACTAATTTCAAAATGAAGAATAACCTTTCTGAAGGTTCTAAGACTAAGATTGTCAACGATACTATCTACCATTTGTTTGTTTGGAACAGAAATATAGGTCTTCTCTTCCGTCCTTATTCGGGTACTTCTTAATCCAATTCTTTCAATCATTCCTGTTAGATTATTTACTTTAACAGTATCTCCAATCGTGAATGGTTTATCAAAGAAGATAATAAAGGAGGCAATTAAATTTTCTAGGCTCTCTTTTGTTGCCAAGGCAATTGCAGCACCCACAATACTCAATCCTGTAACAAGATTGCCAATGTCTTTATTAAATCCAAATCTTAACACTAACAGAAATCCAATGATTACAAGAATCATTTTAAAGAAATCCTTGAAAAAGATAATTAGCTGACTTTCGGATTGATCATTTGTTTTTGCGGCATTCTCTTCAAGAATAATGGCTATAAAATCAATCGCCCGTAAGCATAGCCAAATAAAGGTGATGATTAATGCACAACTTGTTGCAGAATCTATTACTTGAAACAGTGTAACCCGGTAGATAAGTACATCTAATTCTTTGGGAAAAGTTATTTTGTCGAGTGCTACGAAACTGACAAAAAGAAGAAGAAAGTTTTCTAAAGGCTCAAGTAAAAGCTCAATGAATGCTAATTTATTTAGCTTCTTTCCCGTCTTTGAAATGATTTTATATAAGAGACTTACAAAATACTTGGAAATATACCGCTTAAAAAGAACTGCCAATAGAATGAAAAGAAGTACCGAAAGGTAACAGGTGACGGTATTGTGGTAAAATTCTGTTTGTAAAAAGTTGCGCATGCCTGCAAATTAAAGTGAGTTGTATATTTCTATACCATCTTGGGTTAAAAAATAATAAATATTTTGTTTGACTAATATCTTTTTTGCTTTTTTTAGGTCAACATTAGGAGTCAACTTATACGATCGTAAATCTTTTGGTCGTTCAGCAAAGAAGTTATTTTGGTCATGTCCTTTTAGAAAGCCATCGACTACCGACACGTCATTCCAATTCTGAAACAAATATTGTGTTTTAAATCCTCCGTAATAATCAAAGACTTTCCATCCTACAGTTGGATGGTATAGATAAAGTAGATTGTTATTGTCGATGATACACTTAGGAATAAAGGCGTGACTATCGTTGAAAAGAAGTCTAAAATCAGGCGTCTCCATTATAAGTTTGCCATAATTATCCATCTTTTTTAATTTGTATTCATTTTCATCAAAAAGCCAAATATTGTTATCATTACTCTGTGAAATTGCAGCTACTTGAAAAATGTTTTGTTGTCTTAAATCAATGACATTCTTAATATTCAATTGCCTGTCAAGCATTAAAATGGTAGAAAAGTCTTTGTAAAAAGCTAACACCTTTAATGGATTGCTCACATCGATAGTAAACAAATCTCCAAACCGCTTTGTATCATTAAAAACAGCCACACTATCAAAGTTGTTGTCCAGTTTTTTTATCTGATTAGTAGGAAGGATTAAGAATAAGTTGCCTAGATTGTCTATGGAAAAATCTTTAAAAGAACCTTTAATTGTTTTCAATAGCACTAATCGGTGCATAGAATCATTTTGAGCAGAGGGCGAATTAAAGGAAACCTTTACTCTTATCGTTTTATCTAAAGAAGTATATTTTGACAAAATATTTGCCTCAATCCTATGTATAGGAAAGAGGGAAATAAATAAAACAGCTTGAATATATCTAAATAGTTTAAACATTAATAAAGTTCACGTCGTTGCCATCAAATGTAGGGTAAGTAAGTGAAAGTGGGATTGTAATATTGAAATCTGGTGTATAACACTTTTTTGCTTAAAGAGTTTCGTGGAGACACGGACCTTGGCAGAAAATTAAAATAGATGTAGGACATACTTCAATTTCTCTTATTTTTAATTTAAAATAACAAAAACAACTAAATTTTTATGGGCAAGAAATTAGAAGGTCAAGTAGCAATTGTTACCGGTGCAAGTAGTGGAATCGGTGCAGGCGTGGCAAAGTCATTGGCAGCAGCCGGTGCAGCAGTCGTAGTCAATTATCCTGTACCCTCAAACAAGGAAGCAGCCGAGGCAGTAGTTGCCGAAATAATTGCTGCAGGAAATAAGGCAATCTCCCTACAATGCGATGTAAGCAAAGAATCAGATGTAGAACAAATGTTTGCAAATACTGTCACTGCCTTAGGTTCCGTTGATATCTTAGTAAATAATGCGGGTATTCAAAAGGATGCCCCTTTTCAAGATATGTCTTTGGATCAATGGAATCTCGTGATAAGCATTAATCTTACTGGACAGTTCCTATGTGCGAGAGAGGCTGTCAGAACATTTATAAAGCAAGGAATTGATACAAACAAATCAAAAGCCGCCGGAAAGATTATTTGTATGAGTAGTGTTCATGAGGTAATTCCTTGGGCAGGACATGCAAATTATGCTGCAAGCAAAGGAGGAATCATGTTGATGATGAAGAGTTTGGCACAAGAGTTCGCCCATAAAAAGATTCGTATCAACAGTATTTGTCCGGGTGCCATTCAAACGCCAATCAATAGGAGTGCTTGGGAAACGCCCGAAGCATTGGAGAGTCTGCTTACTTTGATTCCTTATAAAAGGATTGGTCAATCAGAAGATATAGGTAATGCAGCAGTTTGGTTGGCAAGTGATGATAGCGATTATGTAAATGGAATTTCCTTATTCATAGATGGAGGTATGACCTTGTATCCTGGATTTACGACAAATGGATAAAGAGATAGTTGTTAGTGGTTAGTGGTTAGTTGTTAGATTGACCTAAGAAATACAAGTGATGAGTGATGGGTCGTTTTCAAATAATAATATACTTTCAATTTGTCCTTTTGTTAAAACCTTCTTATTAATTTAATTATCATGCAATCAGAAAAAGAAAAACTTCAAAACAATAATGACGGTTGGAAACGTTGGGGGCCTTATCTCACCGACAGACAATGGGGAACTGTGCGGGAAGATTATAGTGCCGATGGGAATGCGTGGCAATATATTACTCATGATAATGCACGAAGTAAGGCCTACCGTTGGGGTGAAGAAGGAATTGCAGGTATTAGTGATAATAAACAGTTGCTTTGTTTTGCGGTAGGTTTATGGAATCAAAATGATCCGATTATCAAGGAAAGATATTTTGGATTAACGGGTTCTGAAGGTAATCATGGGGAAGATGTGAAGGAGTTGTACTATTATTTGGATAATACACCCACACATTCTTACATGAAGATGTTGTATAAATATCCACAGGCAGCCTATCCCTATCAATGGCTGATTGAAGAAAATAAACGTCGTTCGAAGACTGAACCTGAATTTGAATTGATGGATACAGGTCTCTTCAATGAAAATAAATACTTTGATGTTTTTATTGAATATGCAAAGGCTGCTGAAGAGGATATTCTTATCAAGATAACCGTTCATAATAGAGGTAATGAAACTGCTGCGTTGAATGTGTTACCTACTATATGGTTTAGAAATACATGGGCGTGGGGATATGACAACTATCATTATAAACCTGAATTAATGTCGGGTAATGAAGGTAATATCCTTATCAGTCATCAATATTTGGGCAACTATACACTATATATTGATAAGAAAGGCATTGATGAAAAGTTGCCATTAATGTTTTGTGACAACGAAACAAATAATCAAAAGCTCTATAATACACCTAATCAAAGTCAGTATGTGAAGGATGGAATCAATGAATATATAATTCATGGAAATAATGATACCATCAATTTGAATGCAATTGGTACAAAGGCTGCTGCCAATTTCAACTTATCTATAAAAGGAGGCGAAAGCGAAACGATTCGTTTAAGATTGTCTCCTGACACGTTATTATCTCCCTTCGAAGAATATGAAACACTATTTAATGCCGCTTTACAAAATGCAGATGAGTTTTATAATGAATTACAAAATGAAATAGAAAGTGAGGATGAAAAGAGGGTGCAACGACAGGCTTTCGCAGGCATGTTATGGAGTAAGCAATTCTTTGATTATGATGTGGACAAATGGCTAAATGGCGACCCTGCACAACCTTCACCACCTCCCGAAAGGAAGAAAGGAAGGAATGCAGCTTGGAAACATCTCAATAATGCTGATATCATTTCGATGCCCGACAAATGGGAATATCCTTGGTATGCGGCATGGGATTTAGCTTTTCATTGCATTCCATTTGCGATGATTGATGCCGACTTTGCAAAAAAGCAATTGTTGTTGCTGACCAAAGAATGGTATATGCACCCTAATGGTCAGTTACCTGCCTATGAAT
>CANCKV010000130.1 GCA_947378615.1 Chitinophagaceae bacterium
ATCTTATTATTGTTCAGACAAGGATGGAGAACAGGAGTTAACCGTGCGGCAGAAGCGATGACAATCTTTGCGGTAATGTGCGCTGGTCAGTTTCCTATCTTCCACATGGGTCGTGTTTGGATGGCGTTCTTCTGTCTTCCTTATGCCAATAGCCGTGGGCCATTATGGGTAAACTTCAATTCTCCTTTGTTGTGGGATGTATTCGCTATCTCAACTTACTTTACTGTATCCTTATTATTCTGGTATAGTGGCTTGTTGCCAGACTTTGCAACAGTAAGAGATAGGGCTAAGACTAAATTACGTAAGAAATTATATGGTACTGCTGCTTTTGGTTGGACAGGAAGTACAAAACACTGGCAACGTCATGAAAGCCTATCCTTAGTTTTGGCTGGCTTATCTACTCCATTGGTATTGTCTGTACACACAATTGTATCTTTTGACTTTGCAACTTCAGTTATTCCTGGTTGGCATACCACTATCTTTCCTCCTTATTTCGTTGCGGGTGCAATTTTTTCCGGATTTGCAATGGTGCAATCGTTGATGTTGATTGTAAGAAAAGTATTTGGTTTGGAAGATTATATCACACTTGGTCATATTGAGGCAATGAATAAGGTAATTGTATTGACCGGTTCAATTGTTGGTATCGCTTATTTGACAGAGTTATTCATGGGTTGGTATAGTCAAAATAAATTTGAAGGATACACATTCTGGTATAGTCGTGCTTATTTATTCAGTCCTTATGGATGGAGTTATTGGGGTATGATGGCTTGTAACGTATTGAGCCCACAGATATTCTGGTTTAGAAAAATGAGAAGAAATGTTTTTGTTACCTTCTTTATGAGTGTAATAGTAAACATCGGTATGTGGTTTGAGCGTTTTGTAATTATTGTTACTTCTTTGTATCGTGACTATCTACCTTCTTCTTGGAGTGTATATTATAGCCCTAGTAAATATGAGATTGGTTTTTATTTAGGAACATTCGGTTTATTCTTTACTTGCTTCTTCTTATTTGCAAAATACTTCCCTGTAATTGCTGTTGCTGAAATTAAGTATGTATTGAAAACAACAGGTGATAATTATAAAGAAAAGATGGGTCACTTGGAACATGTTTCTGCAGAAGTCTTTGCACATAGCGGACATGGTCATACAACAGTGGATAATCATAGTTCTAATTAATAGTAAACTAAAAAGAACAGATTTAATAATTCGAATTAATTAACTAATATGGCAATAAAGAAATTTGTAGTAGGTTGCTTTGATGACGAGGAAGTTTTGTTCCCCGCTGTTAAAAAAGTACGTACTGCCGGATATAAAATACATGATATTTATACGCCCTTTGCAGTTCATGGTTTGGATCATGCGATGGGTTTAAGAGAAACTAGTTTGCATACAGCAGGTTTTATTTATGGTATCACGGGTACGACTACTGCATTAAGTTGTATTAGTTGGATTTTTACCAAAGATTGGCCTTTGAATATTGGTGGTAAGCCACATTTCGCTTTACCTGCTTGGATTCCAATTACTTTCGAGTTAACAGTTTTGTTTGCAGCTGTAGGTATGGTTTTGACATTTTGTTATTTATGTCAATTAGCTCCTTTCGTTAAGAAACATCATTTTCATGCTCGTGCTACTGACGATTTATTTGTCATGGTAATTGAATGTACCGACAATACTAATACCGACGATTTGCAATCGTTTCTTACTAATGCAGGTGCTGTTGAAACAGATTTACAAGTTGCTGAGGCTGATTGGTGGGTAGGTAGTTATGATAAGGATGAACTACCATTTGAAAACAAAAAAGTATTGGCTGCTTAATTTTATAAAAATGAAGAAATACATATATTTAATAGGCTTTATCAGTGTTTCATTATATATGATAAGCTGTAGTGATGAGGTAAAACGTAAGCCCGGTTCTATTTACATGCCTGATATGGCATATAGTAGAGCGTACGAAACGTATGCTGACCATAGCAACTTAGAAGAACAAGGAATTAATTATAATAATCGTCCAGTAAAAGGTACGATTGCTAGAGGTGAGGAACTTCCTTTTTCTTTAACTAAGGATGCACCCGGTGATACAGTAAATTACTATGCTTCTCGTCAAATAAAATCTCCAATTGATAGTATTTCTGCTACTGATTTAGCTGAGGCAGAAAGATTATATCTTGTTAACTGTGGTATTTGTCACGGTAATAAATTAGATGGTAATGGACCACTTTACAAAGGTGGTGAAGGTCCTTACCCTGCAAAGCCTGCTACTTTAGTAGGTGATGTTAAATATGAAAGTATGCCTGAAGGTCAGATGTTTTATTCTGTTACTTATGGTAAAAATCTAATGGGTAGTTATGCCTCTCAGTTAAGCAGAAAGCAAAGATGGGCAGTGATAAAATATATTAAGAGTAAGCAAGTAAAAACAGTTTCAACTGCAGTAGCAGTAAAATAAGTTTGTAAAATTGTTTTCCTAATTCAAATTTTTTAAAGTTATACAATGGCATCAATTAAAGAAAAGTTCGAGATTCCCGGTAATTTAAAAACGTGGTCTTATGCTTTGATAGGAGTGGGATTACTTGCTTTGATTCTGGGATTTGTTCAAAAAGGATTGAGTAAAGACGAGCATGAACAAGCAATATTTATAGGTACTGTAATGTACAATACTATATTTTGGACTCTAGTGTGTAATGCTAGTATGTTCTTTATATGTGTAACTACTCTTGCAATGGGTGGTTGGCAGCATGTATTCAGAAGAGTTCCAGAAGCTATTTCTACTTTGGTTCCTATTTTTGGTTCAATTACTTTATTTGTATTATTGTTTGTTGTATTCACTGGTAAGCATGAAATTTATCATTGGTTGGATACAAAAGCAGTTGATGCTGATCCAATATTAAAAGGCAAATCTGGTTTCCTTAGTGTCAAGTTTTTCACTATTTGGTCGATTCTTGCTATTGGATTGTGGAGTTTCTTAGGATATAGAATTCGTTTATTAAGCAATGAAGCAGATCAAGGTAAATTTGATCATTTAACAGGAGCACAATTTATTTATAGAAGTGCTGTTCGTGCTGCAATGTTCTTAGGTTGGTTCGGTTTGACTGTAGGTTCTACTGTTCCATGGTTATGGATGATGAGTATTACTCCACATTGGTATAGTACTATGTATTCATGGTACACTTTTGCTAGTTCTTTTGTAAGTGGTGTTAGTTTAATGGCTTTGTGGGTAATCTATTTGAAGAATAAGGGTTACTTAGAATATACAACGCAAGAACATTTGCATGATATTGGTAAATTCATGTTTGCATTCTCTATTTTCTGGACCTATTTGTGGTTCTCACAATACATGTTGATTTGGTATGCGAATATTCCTGAAGAAACAGTTTATTTTAAATCACGTGTTCAAGGTGCTTACAAAGGAATTTTCTTCTTTAATTTGATTATTAATTTCCTTTGCCCATTATTGATACTCATGAAGAGGGCAGCGAAGAGGAATTATACACTAGTTACTTTCATGGCTGTTTTGATTCTTTTCGGGCATTGGATAGATTTTTATCAAATGGTAATGGGAAGCATCAGCAAAGATGAAGTGACTTTAGGTTGGTTAGATTTCGGAATTTTAAGTTTATTTGTAGGGTTGATGATATTATTTGTCGCTAGGGCATTAGCAAGTAAGCCACTTGTTCCTAAGTATCATCCTTTCTTAAAAGAAGGTATTATTCACCATACATAGTTTTACTGAATTTTTCTTAATAATAGTATAAGGAATCAAATAGTAAAAATTTGATTCCTTATAAAGGTTATAAGATTATAATCAAAAGAATAGATTACCCAAATTTTGACAACAACAAAAACATTCTCTTATTCTGTCTCTTGACATTCTAGGAGTTTTTTATAAACAACAACAAAGACAAACACTATTCTTTTTTATTAAATAAAACAGATATTGTGCGTCTAATAGCATACAAAAACAACAGTTAACATTAATAACAACAAAAACAACCTTTAACATGACATTGTTTCTAGTGATAGCAGTGGTAGCACTGTTTTTTCTTGTGATTTTTCAAATTGCAAAGGCGAGTGAGTATGTAGCAGTATTGAAGGGAGAAGATATCAGCAAAAAGCAAAGCAATAAGATTAATGGCTATTTGATGGTCATTTTTTTAGTAGCAGGTCTTTTCGGAGTTTGGTATTGTAATGATTTACTGTATTCTAAAACCCTATTGTATGTGGGTTCTGCTAGTGTACAAGGCGACAAAGTAGATTCAATGCTTGAAATTACTTTAGCTGTTACTGGAATTGTCTTTATTGCTACCCAAATCTTGTTATTTTGGTTTTCTTACAAATACCAAGATAAAGAAGATAGAAAAGTTTTCTATTTCCCGCACAACACAAATTTAGAGCTTTTATGGACAGTTGTTCCTGCAATTGTATTGACTGTATTAGTTGTCATAGGTTTGAGGAATTGGTATTCCTTCACATCAGAAGCACCTAAAGATGCACAAGTTATCGAAGTTACTGGAAAGCAATTTGGTTGGATTTTCCGTTATCCAGGTGCTGATAATCAATTGGGAAAGAAATACTATCGTAATATTGATAATGCTTCTAACAGTTTAGGATTGGTTTGGGATGATGCAATGTCTCATGATGATATTGTTACTGAACAAACTGTTTATATCGTTAAGAATAAGCCTTGTAAATTTATAATTGGTAGTAGAGACGTTATTCATGATGTTGGTTTATCTCAGTTCCGTTTAAAAATGGATGCTGTTCCAGGTATTCCTACAACAATGTGGTTTACTCCAAAATTCACAACCAAAGAAATGGCTGAGAAGACGGGTAATCCTAATTTCCAATATGAGATTAGTTGTGATCAAATGTGTGGAAATGGTCACTATTCTATGAAAGGAGTCATTCAAGTAGTTACTCAAGAAGAATTCAATGAATGGCAAGCTAAGCAAAAGCCTTATTACTACTCTGCTTTTCCTGATAAGGATCCTTCAAATAAAGTGGCACCTGCTACAGCAATTGATAGTTCAAAACATACAACTGCTGATATAAATTCAACTTCAATACAAAAGTCTAACACAAAAATTTAGTCTTAATTATAGGATAATTATACATCCTTATTAATTTTCTATTCGTACAAATTATAATAAACAACCTTTATGAGTAACGAAGCAGTTCTTCATTCACATGCACATACTTCGCACGATAGTCATGATTCTCATGGTTCTCACGAGCATCATGAACATCATCAAGATAGTTTCATATCTAAGTATGTATTTAGTATGGATCACAAGATGATTGCAAAACAATTTTTGATTACCGGTATGTTTTGGGCAGTACTAGGTGGATTAATGAGTGTATTATTCCGTCTTCAATTGGGCTATCCTGATACTAGTTTTCCTTTTTTGGAAACAATTTTAGGTAAATGGGCTAAAGGTGGTCATATTTCTCCAGAGGCTTATTACGCTTTGGTCACTACGCATGGTACTGTATTGGTATTCTTTGTATTGACTGCAGGTTTGAGTGGTACTTTTGCTAATTTCTTAATTCCACTTCAGATTGGCGCTAGAGATATGGCATCTCCTTTCATGAATATGTTGAGCTTTTGGTTCTTCTTTATTGCAGGATTGGTCATGTTATCTTCAATTTTTGTTGAAACAGGGCCCTTCAGTGGTGGTTGGACTGCTTATCCTCCTTTAAGTGCTTTAGGTGATGCATCTCCGGGTTCAAAAACGGGTATGGATTTGTGGATTGTAAGTATGGCATTGTTCGTTGTTTCTTCTTTATTGGGAGGTCTTAATTATATCGCTACCGTATTGAATATGCGTACTAAGGGAATGAGTATGACTCGTTTGCCTTTGACTATTTGGGCTTTGTTCTTTACTGCAGTTCTAGGGGTTTTGTCTTTCCCTGTTTTGTTTTCAGGTTTCATTTTGTTGATTTTCGATAGAAACTTCGGTACTAGTTTCTATTTGTCTGATATTTTTGTAAACGGTGTAGGTGCTTTACCTAACGAAGGTGGTAGTGCCATTCTTTACCAACATTTATTTTGGTTCTTAGGTCACCCAGAAGTGTATATCATCTTATTGCCTGCAATGGGTATGGTGTCTGAAATATTGAGTACAAATGCTCGCAAACCCATCTTTGGTTATATGGCAATGATTGGTTCTATGTTTGCAATTGCCATTCTAGCCTTCTTGGTTTGGGCTCACCACATGTTCGTAACAGGTTTGAATCCGTTCTTAGGGTCAATATTCGTATTACTTACTTTGTTGATTGCAGTTCCTTCTGCTATCAAGGTATTTAACTGGTTGACTACTTTATGGAGAGGGAATATTCGCTTCACTCCTGCCATGTTATTTGCTATTGGTTTTGTTAGTTTATTTATTTCCGGAGGTTTAACAGGTATTTGGTTGGGTAATTCCGCTTTAGATATTCACTTACATGATACTTATTTTGTTATTGCCCACTTCCATATTGTAATGGGTGTTGCAAGTATGTTTGGCATGTTTGCTGGTATTTACCATTGGTTTCCTAAAATGTATGGTCGTTTCTTAAATAACACTTTGGGTTATGTCCATTTCTGGATTACCATAACAGGTGCTTATTTAATCTTTTGGCCAATGCACTACGAAGGTTTGGCTGGTATGCCACGTCGTTATTACGATTATAGTATTTGGGAAAGTTTCAAACAATTTGCTGATTTAAACCAATTTATTAGTTTGATTGCGATGATTGTATTCGCAGTTCAATTGTTATTCTTGGCTAATTTCTTCTATTCAATTTTCAAAGGAAGAAAGTTACGTGTACAAAATCCTTGGGGTTCAAATACTTTGGAGTGGACAGCACCTATTCATCCAGGACATGGTAATTGGGAAGGAGATATTCCTGAAGTATATCGTTGGGCGTATGATTATGGTAAGGATGGACAGGATTTCATTAGTCAAGTAACACCTGTAGGTGTACAAGAAAGTGTTCACTAACACTTGTATTTTAAAGAGTTTCTATTTTTAATAAAGCAACTTTTATTTTGAGTTAATTTTTCATGATAATGCCCTGATTATTCAGGGCATTGTTGTATATATCATTGATCAAAGATGATTTAAAGTAATTTAGTTGATGAAGTACTCATTTACACTGTTACTTGTAGAAAAGTAAAATGGCTACCACATAGACACATAGCCACATAGAAAAAAGGTAGTTTTTATATGGTTTCTAGAAAAAGAAGGTATTATAGAAATACTACTTCGTAGCATTGAGTACGCCTTAACTCATAAGTCTATGTGAAATTTAAGTGAAACCCTTTTTTCTTTTTAATTTTATATGTGCCTTCTGTGCCTATGTGGTAATTTTTTTTATCTTATTGTCTTTGTGTTGTAGAAAAACAACAAAACAATATATTTTTATTATAATAGTAAGCACTAAATATTTTATAGTTCGTACTTTGCCCTTTTCTATTTATAATGATTTATATCATTAAATCATTTTAAATAACTCTAATCATAAATTTTAATGAATAATAATACGCTCACAAATTCATCTGTTTCTTTTTCTGTTGCCTCCAAAGTCAAGGATTATTTCCAATTGATGAAGTTTACTTTAAGCTTTACGGTTGTTTTTTCTTGTGTGGTCTGTTATCTCATCGCACCTAAAATAGTTGAATACAATTGGTGGATGATTTCCTTATTGTTTTTAGCAGGAATGTTAGTTACAGGAAGTGCTAATGCTATCAATCAAGCGGTGGAGAAGGATACTGATTCTCAGATGGCACGAACAAAAGCCCGTCCTGTTGCTAGTGGTCGTATGTCTGTTACTGAGGCCTATATATTTGCTTTTCTTTCAGGCGGAATTGGCATCTTCATGATGGCATATTATTTCAATACTTCTTCTGCCTTACTTTCGGCCTTTAGTTTGTTTTTGTATGCCTTTATTTATACACCC
>CANCKV010000131.1 GCA_947378615.1 Chitinophagaceae bacterium
ACTTGTGGCTTTACTAAAGTGAATGAATGTAAAAAACATAGAAAAAAAAGAGCTTTAAAATCCATGGAAATGTTTGTACTATAAACATAAAATTTAAACTTCATCCTACATAGCAGGAATTGTAAATATTGTAAAACACTCTTCAATAATCAATCTGCTCAAGCATATATCTGTCATGTTAGTTATTGCTATTAAATTTATTAGAAAGGAAATTACCATACTGACAAAATCTTAACATAGACAGCACTTTTACGAAACAGCAAAAAAAGAATGTCATTAAACTTTTTTTCTAAAAAATATATTATTTCAAAATGATTCCCTTACATTTGCAGCCCTTAATGCGGATGTGGCGAAATTGGCAGACGCACTAGACTTAGGATCTAGCGCCGTGAGGCATGTAGGTTCGACCCCTATCATCCGCACTTAATCAAAAGCCCCCAGTAGATATTGTGGGGCTTTTTTTATTTTTAATTAATCACCCAATTAGGGTAAAAGTATTATGGCTACAGTTACAAAAGAGAACATTGGATTGCTACACGACAAACTAACCGTCAACATTACACCTGCCGATTACAAAAAAACTTATGATGCTAGTTTAAGAAAATATTCGGAAAAGGCAAATATTCCTGGCTTTAGAAAGGGAAAAGTTCCAACAACAGTTTTGGCTAAAATGTTTGGAAGCAAGATTATTGTTGATGAAGTTTTGAGCATTGCAGAAAGAACTGTTCAAGAGTTTATAAAGAATGAAAATATCGATACTTTTTTTCACCCTATTCCTGTTTTCAGTAGATTCGATCAAGTAGATGTTACGAACCTAAAAGATTATTCACTTGACTTTGAGGTTGGATTGAAGCCAACAATTGAAATCAAACCTGAAGATATTAAAGTTACCCGATACACAATTGAAGTAACTGATGATTTGATTAATAGTCAGATTAATAGATTGCAAGAGCAATTTGGAGAACAGATAGAAAAAGAAGAAGTTTCTTCAGATGAAGATTTGTTGAATGTTATTTTTGACGAAATAGATGCGGAAGGAAGTGTTCTTGAAGAAGGAATTTCGAAAGCTACTTCTATTAATGTAAAATACTTTACTGAAGAAAAAAGGAAAGCATTAATTGGATTAAAAGTAGATGGATTTATCGATACTAGCTTGGTAGATGCATTTCCAGAAGATGTGATAAATTCTGTAATCGAAGATTTAGGTCTTGAGAAATCTGATGAAAAGGCTAAAGAAAAGCTGTTTAAAATAACAATAACTAAAATAAGTATTCTTGAAAAAGCTGCATTAGGAGAAGATTTTTATTCTAAAGCATATAAAGAAAGGGAAATAAAGTCGGAAGAAGAGTTGAAAGAGGCAGTTGTAGAAGAAATTAAATTTTATTTTGCTCAGGAGTCTCGTAAGCAGATGCATGATCAGATATATCATCATTTAATTGATAATATTCAGGTTGATATTCCAGAGGAATTTGTTTTGAAGATGATTGAAATAAGTGAAGAAAAAAGGAAAACAAGAGAAGAAGCACTTGCTGTTTACCCATCTTTTGCTCCTCAACTAAAATGGTCTTTATTAACTGCACATTTGCAACAAACAGAAAATGTATCTGTTCAAAATGAGGATTATATTCATCTTTCAAAAGCACAAATTCAACAGTATTTTGGTGGACAACAGTTTAACTTTGGTGAAAATGAAACTTGGTTGAATGATCTAGTAGAGCGAAATGCAAATGACAAAAAGTTCAGAGAACAACATTACAATAAAATTATTACTGAAAAAATATTTGTCGCTTTAGAAAATAAAATAACACCATCTGAAGAAAGCATTGATGTAGAAACTTTTGCTACAAAAGTACATCATCATCATTTCTAAGTTAGTAAAGTTGATAGGAAAATAAAAGGGAGTTACTTTAAAAAGTATCTCCCTTTTTGTTTTCTTGACCAATTAGGTAGTAGTAAATATGTTTGAATTATTCTTTAATAAAAATCATTTTCTCTTCTTTTTTGCCCTTTATTGCAATAATATAGTTACCGCTTGAAAGATTGGAAATATCAAGTTTGATTAATTGACTATGATTTTCTATCGTTTCTTGTTTCAATAACTTTCCTGCAATATCTGTCACCTGAATGATAAGTTTCGGTGAAAGAACATTGTTCAATTGAACAAATAAGGTACCCTTTGAAGGATTTGGGTAAACATTAAAAGATATGTTTTTGTTCGAAAAATTGATTTTAACAATATTACTTAATGAGAAATTGCCATTTTTATCTTTTATTTTTAGACGGAAATAATTTTCTCCAACTAGCAATTCCTTCTTATTATATATATAGGTGTTTTCTGTAAGCATATTCTTTGAAGCTATCGTATCAATTTCACTCCAATCTTTTCCATTTAATGAATATTGAATAATAAATGATTGAGTATTATATTCTGCTTCAGTCTTCCAGTTTAAACTTGCGTGATTGTCAACTTGTGTTGCATTAAAAGAAATAAGGTGTAATGGAAGTGTACATAAAGGAACGTCAAATGCTGCAACCTGATCTGTCGTACTGTTTGAACTTCCTTGAATGGCACTCAATCCCATGCCTCTTTTTGCAAACGCACTCCAAATAGCACATTTATGTTTGAAATTAAACAATATAGAGTCAGCAGCTAGTATTGCATCTCTTGAATCTAAGAACCCTGGGTTGCATTTTTGCATTTTCAATCCATTAATTATTAGTTCTAAAGCAATTACATTCCCTCCTCCGCTTGCTACATCGTATATTTTTGGATTAATAGTCCCTTCTTGTTTCATAATATTCCAAGTCATATCCCATAGTGCTGAGCACCAAACTTCCCCAATATAATGTACTTCTCCTGTATAAGTCGTGTTTGCTAAGTCCGAATAAGTATGAGGGTCAACTGTCATATTCGTAGAATATGGATATACTCGACCTCCTACACCTCCAGGCACTTGATTGTTTGCATAAGCCGCATGATATTTAATCATGCTACTGTCACTCAATTTTACTTTAGCCCAATCTGTAGTCATCATAGCGCCAACATAATCACTCCATCCCTCGCCTCCTTGTTCTTTATTGTTTAAGCAGGTAGTAATCGATGGACCTCCAGTAAGTCTGTTAGAAATTCCATGCGTATATTCGTGAGTATTGATAGTATTATCAATTGCACCATCAAAAAATACTCCGGATCTTAGTGTAATTGAAATTGAGTCCTTTTTAGATAAAGATGCTGCAATTTTATTTCCGTCGGTAGAGGACACCATTACAGCCGGAATCGTTATAGAGGAATCTGTTCCTCCCATTGTGACATAAGGTCCATTTGCCCTGCCAACTAATACCGCAATTGCCCCTGCATTTTGTGCCATTTTTATTTTAGGAGCATAATTACAACCTGTACTATAAATAAATACTATTTTTCCAGACACATTATTAGTTGGCGCAACACAAGCATTGTGAACGTTTCCTGCAGCATCATCGTTATAGAATACCAATTGCCCTGTAATTGGATCTGTATTTCTTAAATAATTATATGGACTTACTTTTCCCTCTCTGAAACTATCAATTCCTGCCAACGAAACTGGCGAATGAATGGTTAGATCCCCATAAATCGGCTTATATAAAAACATACGCATGATACCATTTTTGCCATCGGGAGGAGTAGTGAAATTTGCATTGTTAAAACCTTGCCCTGATTGAGATTCGGCTTTTACATAATCGCCACCTGTACCTCCACGCCCCATATTATTCTGTTGGAAATTGCCTGCAGCCTCATCAAAACCATATTGGTAAAAGACATCGTGCATGATATTATTCCAGTAAAATAAGTTGGTACTAGAAAAGTCTTTATTATTAGGATAAGATGGTTGTAATGTAAAGTCAGGACTAGAATTGAAATTCAGATTAGGTAATTGTGTGGATGAATAGGCAGGTATTCCAGGTAGATCAAGACCCGCACTGTCATTGTATGCATATACATTATTCCCTCTTGTGTAGCTATAAGAACTGTCCCCGTCATAATTCCATCCATACGTTACAGCGTTATTATTTCCTGTCAGCGTCCATGGGTTAGATTCTTGGTTTATTTGTCCTGTAAATCTGCTTTCAATTGGATAGGGGATGATATTGAAGTTTGCATTATTTACAATAGGATTCCCATTGATTTTATTCAAAAACTTAAAGGAATGATAGTTGTTTTTACTAGCATAGTAGCAATTATTGTCGTTATCGTTTTCTAGATTATGGGATAAATTGTTGTTTTCGTAAATAGTATAGTTTAACTTACTAAGAATGTCGCCATTATGTGCATCAACACTTATCAACCAGAAATCGGAGGAATTACTAACATCAATACTGATGTTCCAAGCAAGAATCAATGAGTCATTTAATTCATTTGGAAACCAAACTAATTCAGCGGTGATGTTTTGTTTTGCAATATTTGCGGTATTGAATATAATTTTATTATTTGTGGTTAGATTATTTTCAATTTCTCTCAGTTGATTAAGTGGCAATGATAAATGATTTGCAGCATTGTTAATTGCTTTTGAAGCGGGAATTGAAGGTATATTATCAGTGAGGCTTGTAAAGTTTCTGAAGTTGTCTGATTGATAAATTAAAGAATCGTTACGAAGAACAACTGACTTAATGGAATTGAATATTTTAAATCCATTATACTTTTGTTGTAAATACAGATGATGTAAACCTGTACTCTTATCTGTATAAGAGTCAGAGATGAAAAAGTTATTATTATTATTTTGGGAACTGTAAGTAGGTAAATTACTTTTCGATAAGTATTTTACAATTACATTAGAATCTATAAACCTACTTTGAGCTTTGATATTGATAGACGTAAATAAAATGACTGCTGATAAAATAATGTGTTTCATTTAATAAGTTTAAAGCAACTATAATTGGGTTGTTACGGGAGCAATGCTAATACAATTTTCTTAAAGAGTAGTCGAAATATTAAATAATTGGACAAAATATTGAATTTGTATGAAACATTTTTTTAAATGAATACTTTAGAAATTGGTGGTTCGACTTAGATCTGTATATTGCGTTTCGAATTTTGCAATTTTAAGATAATTTAGCTACGTCGCAATGAAACAAAAATGGTTAAGCCTTGGGCCTGCACAACAATTTATTATAAAGTCAGTGTCATGTGTGGTATTATGGCGACTGTTATATGTTTTTATACTAAAGCCAATTACATTTCCTGATAAAATATTAACAAGATTAATTGGAGAAGGTACAATTGTCGTTATTAATTTGTTTAGTAATTCAAAACTTGGAAAGGCATACTGTATGAATGGTCATTCAGGAGAAGTTGTACTCGTTCGAAATAATCATGCTTTGTTGCGGATTGGCGATGCTTGTAATGGATTAGAGTTGATGCTTATTTATTTAGGTGTAATTGCTTTACTGCCTGGAAATGCAAAACGTAAAGGAATATATATATCTTTAGGAATTGTTGGATTGCTTATAGCAAATATGTTCCGTTGTGCTGGCCTACAATACATTTACGTGTATTATCCTCAACTTTTTGAAACAACACATCACTATTTATTTACACTCGTTATGTATGTTTTGATATTCGTAGGTTGGGTAATGTATATTAATAAAGTAAAACAGGATGCAAAGGGATAGCGAGTTTTGGGTTTGCATGGTAATAAATATATTTGCCATTATATTATTGGCTTTTTTAAAGCCTTTTGTTCATCAACTACCAACAATTATTATGCATATAATAATTAAAATTGAGATGATAATGCAAATTGGCTTAGGATTTTATGGTTTATGGGTCAGCACACATAAAGAACTTTTTAATTTTTCAGCAAAAATATATGGGGTATTATTTATTATATATGTACTATTGAAAATACCTGCTTTAGTTTTTTTAAATGAATATTATGTTGTTGTACCAGCCATGTTTTCACCTTTGCCATTCGTAATTGCTTGGATGGTTGATAAGTCCTTTTACAGGAATCAAGAAAATGAAATCGAAAAAGTATCAGATTAGTCGCAAGAAATATTTCTTTTTACTAAATTTGAATAAAACAAATTAAATAGCATGAAAAAGGTTATAGAATTTCTTAGAAAAGGTTTCTTACAAAATGTTGTAATTGTTTTGTATTTTGTTACTTTGGCAGGTGAAGGTTATTTGCTTTACTATCGTAATTATTATACGCGCATCTATACAAGGCCTACTTTGCTTCCCATGTTGTTTTTGATTTATTTACAACAATTTATTTCCCGAAATCATCTATTGTTGCTAGGAGCAATGATTGCTGCGTGTTTGGGCGATTACCTAACTATTGAGTTTATTGTTTTTCATCAATGGATAGGGCTTGGTTGTTATGCATTTTCATTTTTACTTGTAGCCCTTCAATTTTTTAAATTTGAATGGTTTTCTTTGAAGACAAGTAAAATGGCTACGTTCATTTCTTTAGTGGGGTTATTTACTTATTATGGGATTATGGAATATTTTCTTCGATCCCACAATTTATTTATCACAAATAAAGTATTAATTTATTTGTATGCGGCCTCTATAGCAGTTTTATCAACCTCTGTTTTAAATATTTATTTCAATAATAAAGCTAATAATTACAAGTTCGCTGTGATTGCTGTATTGTTTTTAGTTCTTGCTAATATTTGTTTTGAAAGTAGCATTTTTTATTTTCATAGAAGAGTAACATGGATTGACGTCATAACTGCCACTCTGTATGGTTTGTATCAATTCTTTATTGTAAAAGGAATAATTAGGTCAAAGGACAAAATAATGGGTACAGAATATTTTAAACAGATATAAAGCAAAAAGCTATGTAGAATTGTTCTTTCTTAAGTAACAATTTTATATAGCTTTTTAATATTGTATTTTTAAAATTATTTTATTTTAATCAGCATCTAAATATTTTGTTTGGAATCCATAGATTGTAATAAAAAGTATAGTAATTCCCAATCCAAAATATACATTATAGCCACCTTTAAGATAGGTACTTCCCATGAATAAAAACATGCCAACAAAGGGTAACAACGAACCCATTAGATAGGTATAAAACCCGTTCATTTTTAGTTTTCTCATTTCAATTGCACCATAAATACATAAACTGCAACCAATAAAATTTAGTATCAATATTGGTAATTTATTCACATCCATTTTTATTAAAAAATCAATAGTATTCTGTGAATATAGTTTTTTTATATAATCAGGGAATTTGTCAAATTCTGGACTATTCATTATCTCTTGCATTTTTACCAGATTCTGAGAGCTTTGCAAATATGTCCATATCCCAAGTACAATTCCTAATGAACTGCCAATAAATGTTAGAATTGTTAATGTTTTTATACTCCCATAACTTTCTTCTTCCTCAATGTCACTTGCAAAATCGTTCATAAATGTTCAGTTTAAAAAGTATAATCTTAAAATAAAGATATAGTTCAGTTTGAAAATAGCCAAAAAAAAGCTGACTTTATTTTTAAATGCCAATTTTCGAAAGCAATGGATAATTATAAATATCCTTTTTTGTAAAAAAAAAAATCTCTCGGTTTTTAGAACACTACTTTTCTAATAAGGGTACAAATACATGAATAAATGTTCCTTTCCCTTCTCTAGAGACAATATTGCATTTGCCATTCATCGCACTCGTTCTACTTTGTATGTTCTTCAAACCAATCCCCCTATTGGCTTTTTTTGTATTAAAACCTCGCCCATTATCTTCAATTGATAAGTTGATTTGTTCTTCGTTTGCTTCAAATAATATCTTTACCTCTGTTGCTTCTGAATATTTAATGATATTAGTTGTTGCTTCTTGTAATATTCT
>CANCKV010000132.1 GCA_947378615.1 Chitinophagaceae bacterium
AGTAGGTGTATTCAGAAATACAAGTACAGTAGGTAATATATCTATGGCATCAGAAATTGACTATGCCACAGGTTCAAGCCCATACAGTGTTGCTGTTGGAGATTTAGACGGAGATGGTAAGCCCGACCTTGCCGTTAGTAACTCATCGAGTCATACCATTTCTGTATATCTTAATACAAGCACAGTTGGCAACTTGTCTTTTACAAATAAAATTGATTATACGGTTAGTGGTTATGTAGTGGGAGTAGCAATAGGAGATATGGACGGTGATGGAAAATTAGACATCATTGCTACTAATAACTCACCTTATACCGTGTCTGTACTTCGAAATACAAGTTCGGGTAATGGAAATATTTCTTTTGCTTCATATAAAGATTTTGCTACCGAAAGTGGTTCTTATTGTACTGTTATTGGCGATTTAGATGGTGATGGAAAATTGGATTTAGTTGTCACAAATGAATCCGCAGGAACTTTATCTGTACTAAAAAATAATAGTACTGTAGGAAATGTCTCTTTTACAACAAAAGTTGATTACGCCGCTCAAAGTGGTGGCTTGCCAAGCTATCTCTGTCTAACAGATATGGAAGGTGATGGTAAGCTCGATATTGCAACAGTGAGTGGATTTGCAACTACATTCTCTTCTGTTTCGTTGTTTAGAAATAATAGTAATATAGGAGCTATTTCCTTCGAAACGCCTGTAAATTATACTTCAAGTGCAGGGGCATTTAATATTTATACGGGTGACTTAGATGGAGATGGTAAGCCTGATATTATCTCAGCAAGTTCATCAGTAAATAGCGTCTCAATATTTAGAAATCAGATAGGTGAGCCTGTCATCACATCCTTTACACCTTCCTCCGCTGCTGCTGGTACCTCGGTAATTATCAGTGGCAATAATTTTAATAATGTTATAGGTGTTAGTTTTGGTGGGGTACCCGCCACTTCAATTACGGTTGTTTCTTCAACAGCAATTATCGCAACTGTAGGTAAGGGTGCATCGGGAAATATAATTGTTACAACTGCTTCAGGAAGTGCTTCTTTCTCTGGATTTATCTTTAATGCTTCAGTTCCTACAATCACCTCTTTTTCTCCAACTACTGCGACAATTGGTTATGCTGATACCATTAAGGGGAGTGGTTTTACAACAGCAACTGCCGTTACTTTTGGAGGTACTGCTGCGGCATCCTTTTCCATTGTTAATGATAGTATCATTATTGCCATTTTAGGAAGTGGAACAAGTGGCAATGTAAGCGTTACTAATACAGGTGGTACAGTTAGTCTTGCCGGTTTTAGCTATTGTACAGGTATCAATGTTGCCTTTAGCATTTCTGCATCGACTGTTGATATTGCCCCTAATTCAAGTGTAACCTTTACTTCCTCCGCTACAAATGCTGGTTCAGCACCTGTTTATCAATGGTATAAGAATGGCATGGCAATTTCTGGGGCAACTGCTAATTCTTACACCTCCAATACATTGGTAAATAATGATGTGGTTTATGCAATCCTAAAAAGCAATGCTACTTGTACCATTAACGGTACTGTAACAAGCAATCAAGCACTCATCTTTGTAAACAATGGTATTATCAATGCCTTTGCAGGAAATGGAACTACCGGATACTTGGGCGATGGAGGGGCCGCCTCCGCTGCAGGATTTAGTTTTAAAAGCAGTAGTACAAACTTGAATGGTCTTGCTTTTGATACTGCGGGTAACTTATATATTGTGGATGCTAGCGATAATGTAGTACGAAAAGTCAACAAGAGTGGCATCATTTCAACTTTCGCCGGAAATGGCAATGCTGTTTATGGTGGAGATGGAGGGACTGCTACATCTGCGAGTCTAAATTCCCCTTCCGGAGTGGCGGTTGATAAGGCAGGTAATGTATATATTGCTGACTACAGTAATTATAGGATAAGAAAAGTGGATGTAAATGGAATTATTACTACTGTAGCAGGTGTTGGCACCTCAACTTATTCGGGTGATGGTGGGCTTGCGACTTCAGCAGGGTTAAAGGGGCCTACAAGTGTGGCTCTCGATTCGTTGGGCAATCTTTATATATGCGATTATAAGAATTATAGAATCAGAAAGGTGAATACCTCTGGAATCATTTCTACCGTGGCAGGTAACGGTTCTTCCTGTTGTATGACTAGTTCCGGAGACGGAGGTTTGGCAACTGCTGCTAATTTAGGAAATCCAATTGGAATTGCAGTTGATAGGTCAGGTAACCTTTTCATATCACAAAATACAACTAATAACAGTATCAGAAAAGTGAATACAAATGGTATCATTAGCACTATTGTAGGTACAACTTCTTCGATGGGCTATAATACTGATCATATTACGGCAACTTCTGCCTGGTTGAATTCTCCTGCAGGATTGGTAGTTGACAGTATTGGGAATTTGTATTTCTGCGACAAAGGAAATTATCGTATCAGAAAAGTGGGTATAAATGATACCATTCAGACTATTGCAGGTACCGGCTCAATGGGGAATAGTGGGGATGGAGGTTATGCCGTTTCTGCCCAATTAAGCAATCCAAGTGGGTTAGCTATCGACGCAGTTGGAAATCTATATTTTTCAGATGTAAGTAACCATCGTATAAGAAAGATAAACTTAGTGCAACAACAAAGTCAGAGTCCTATCATTTCTTCTTTCGCCCCCTCCTCTGCTGGAGCAGGAGCAACTGTTACTATCAAGGGAACTGCATTTATTGGAGCTAGTGCTGTTAGTTTTGGAGGTACTGCCGCAGCTTCATTTAATGTTGTAAACGATACCCTAATGACTGCAGTTGTGGGTGGTGGTGCTAGTGGCAATGTAAGTATCACTACTAATGTAGGAACTGCGAGTTTAACAGGTTTTTCTTATTGTGAACCAACCACTTCTACTACGAATGCAAGTGTATGTTCGGGTAGTAGTTACACATTCAATGGTTCTACTTATACAAATGCAGGGACATATACAGTACATTTAACCAATTCAATCGGTTGTGATAGTATTGCAACTTTAAATTTAAGCGTTAAGACAAATGCTACTAGCATCACAAATGCTAGTATTTGTCAAGGCTACAATTATAACTTTAATGGGAATATTTATACGGTTGCAGGAACCTATGTTGTTCATTTGAATAATTCATTAGGCTGTGATAGTGCAGCCACTTTAAATCTAAGTATTAAATCAAATTCTACAAGTACAACAAATGCGAGTATCTGTGCAGGAAGTAGTTATACCTTCAATGGTTCAACCTATACTAAGGCAGGTAGTTACACTGCTCATTTAATAAATGAGGTAGGCTGTGATAGTGCTGCCACTTTAATTCTAAGTGTCAAGTCAAATTCTATAAGTACCACAAATGCAAGTATTTGTGTAGGTGGTAGTTATACCTTCAATGGTTCAACCTATACTAAGGCAGGTAGCTACACTGCTCATTTAATAAATGTGGTAGGCTGTGATAGTGCTGCCACTTTAATTCTTATTATCAAATCAAATTCTATAAGTACCACAAATGCAAGTATCTGTACAGGAGGGTCTTATACGTTTAATGGAAACATCTACACGCAGGCAGGTAGCTACACTACACATCTGACAAATGCATTGGGTTGCGATAGTGCTGCCACATTGGTCTTGACTGTAAAATCGGCGAGTACAAGTACAACGAATGCCAATATCAATCAAGGGAACTCCTATACTTTCAATGGTAATAATTATACTTTAGCAGGTACCTACACAGCTCATTTGATAAATAGTGTAGGTTGTGATAGTGCGGCGACATTGGTTTTGACTGTCACCTCAAGCTACATAATCAATGGAAATGTCAAGAATCCATTAGGAACAATCATTCCTTCGGTTACTATTAGTATGAATGGCACTCAAACAGTCACTACAGATGCAAGTGGGAATTATACCTTTTCAGCAGTTGCCAATAGTAAGAATAGTATTATTCCTTCAAAGAATAATGATAAGACAATTGCAAACGGGGTAAATGGAACTGACATCAGCTTGATTCAGAGTCATATCTTGAAGAAGGTTGTCTTGAACTCTCCTTATAAATTAATTGCCGCCGATGTCAATAGCGACGGTGCGGTAAATGGAACCGATATTGCCTTAATTAAGTCATTAATCTTAAAGCATATTACTAAGTTTACTGGCAATAAATTATGGTCATTTGTGGATAGTAGTTTCATCTTTACGACACCTACAAAGCCTTTTCCATATTATGACAGCATTAGTATTGCCAACATAACTTCCAATCAAGGAGGAAAGAACTTCATCGGTGTAAAACTCGGCGATGTCAACTATGATTGGAATGCGGCTGTGTTAGGAATTGATAACAAGGCAACCCAAATTGAAATGTTCCATGATAACATTTCAGTTAATAGTGCCATTACAGAGGTACGAGTTCCAATCAAAGTAAAGAACTTCCGAAATATTATGGGCATGCAATACACCCTGAACTTTAATAGTGAGGTCTTAGAACTAAAAGCAGTAGATAATAATAGACTAAGTGCAGACTATAATTTGGATTATACTTCAGAAGGTAAAATTCCATTCCTATGGGTAGATGCTGCAAGCGAGGCAAGGACATTGCCTGATAGTTCTGTTTTATTTGAATTAGTATTTAATAAGAAGAGAAATTTACTCAATGAAGTAATAAATCTAACATCGGATATTACGGCTATTAATGCATTCGATGGTAACTACAATACGGTAGAAATTAGGAAAGTAGGAGGGGAGATTTCGGAAAATTCTATTGTTACTAATACGATGACAGTTTTTCCAAATCCTGCTAAAGAGACTATTGTGATTAAGGGTGATCATATCGATAAGATTCAAGTGATAGATAATTTCGGTAAGATAATAAAGCTGCTTTCATTACATGATGCTACTAATCCTGCTATTCAAGTGGGCAGTCTTATTTCAGGTGTCTATCATCTGAGGGTTCAAACAGTAGATGGGAAAGTGAGTGGAATTAATTTTATAAAAGAATAGCTTTAACAAGATATGGAAGGTAAAATAAATAAATTGAGCCATTCTCAGATTTAATTCTATAGAAAATAACACGAATTTTATGAAATAAAAGCTCAACACATAGACAGATAGGTTCACATAGAAAGCACATAGATTTTTTTATGTTTTATTAAAGAGAAGTTCACATAGAAATTCTACTTCGTAGAATTGGGGCTACTAAGTGAAACGATTTTATAATTGCTCAATTTTTTTATTCAGCATTCCTATGAGATAAATCCACTAGTCGAAATCTGACTTTGAAATTGGATTGATAATTTGTATATCAGAAAACAAAACAGGCTGTAAATCATACGATTCACAGCCTGTTAGCCTGTTTTGATGAACATTTGGCGGAGAGAGAGGGATTCGTGCTTTTCTCTGAAACCCTTTGCTATCAAGGGGTTCAAAAAATGAAAAAAGTTGGATACCCGAATTTGCCCCCTCGTCAATCAATTCATTTTGAATCAAATCGTATGACTGTAAAGATACGATTAATAACTGGTATTATCCTAACAACCTTACTATTTTTTGAACAGGTTACTGTTAAAGTTGGATATCTTTATTAGAATAGACTAGTGTTTTCTATCCTAATAATAGAGGTTGTACCTGCACTTGCTTTAGCCCAGTGTATGTGCAGAAGTCCTCTATGCTTACAAACTGATGCTCTTCTTTCTTTAGCCTTGCCTTTATCTTCTGCAACAACATACGGCTGTATCGTTCGCTTTTGCCGGTTATACGCTGAACATCCTTTGGATAGATGCAAAGTCTGATTATCTCTGTTCTCATGCTTTTACTATGCCTTTCCTACGCCTTTGACACGCTTGACGTATTTGTGACAGGCAAAGGTAATTGCTTATCAACCTATTTATCTATGGTAATAAATGTACAAAATGGCTATTAGATTCATTTACGGAAGTGCTTTGATTTTCTCCTTTAAAATACTTCTAAGCTTTGCATTATGAAACAGATAAAAGAATGAGTTTTTGATTATTTGCTTCTAATTTTTAATCTTAAAATTTTAAGTAATGGCACAGCAAAGGGGTATTATCAAATTGGCCGGTACAATCGGCAACATCACGTTCTACAAGACGCAGGACGGTTATTTGGCAAAGGAAAAGACATCGTTGGATGCAACGAGAATTGCGACAGATCCGAACTTTGTTCGTACCCGTGAGAACGGGGCTGAGTTTGGACATGCTGCTAAAGTTGGAGCAGTCTTGCGTATGGCTTTCAGAACGGTAATTCTGACTAACAAGGACAGCAGGATGGTGAGTAGGCTTACCCAAAGAATGATTGCAGTTGTTTATGCTGATGAATCAAGTGTGAGGGGTGAACGTAATGTTATGGATGGTGAAACGGAATTGGTTGAAGGCTTCCAATTTAATCTTAAGGCTCCATTGGGAACGACTCTGAACACTCCGTATACTACAAGTATTGACAGAGTCACAGGGACATTGAAAGTTGAGGTTCCGATTTTTGTTCCTTCGAATATCATTAATGCACCTGCAGGAGCGACTCACTTCAAATTTATCTCTGGAGGATCTGCTATTGATTTTGAAAAGCATCAGTTTGTAACAGATTCACACGAAAGTGAAATGATGCCTTTGTCAAGTGCTCCAACAGCCCTCATAGAATTGAGCAACAAGGTTCCCCTTGCGAGTACTCACCCTCTTTTCCTTGTATTTGGAAATGAATTTTATCAAAATGTAAATGGTAAAAATTACCCTCTGAGGAATGGTGCATTTAATGCTCTTTCTGTGGTTAAGGTGAGCGGGGGAGTTTAATAGTGAGTAGTGAATTGTAAGAAGTGAGTATTAGGTATTAGGTTTTAAGTTTTACGTTTAAAATGATGGGTTATGGAATTATTAATGTCAAGGGAATATTTCCCGAGAGGAACAAATGGAGTACTGACCGTAAATGGAGGCATTGTATGTCATACGATTGAACTGCCTTGGCGAGACAATCAACATGCGATTTCGTGTATTCTTGAAGGGCGTTATGAATTGGCAAAACGATTCAGTCCGAAGTTGAGAAAGCATCTATTGGTGAAGAATGTACATGAAAGAGACTTGATTTTGATTCACCCCTATAATGATGCAGAAAAGGAGGCTCAGGGCTGTATTGCGCCTGTGACGGTAATTACCGGAGAAGGATGAAGGGGATAACTCACGAGTAGTTTTTGACAAGCTGATAGCAATGGTCTATACTATTTTGGAAAAAGGAGAAAAAGTATTTTTAGTGATTAGTTCTAAGGAAGGTAAGGTTTAAGGCTTAAGGTCAGTGATGAGTTTTGAGTTGGATTAAGGTTAGATTTTTTCATTGTTTAAAATGGATGTTATGAATATTTTAGAGCGAGTGAATGCACCAACACCAGCGTTTTTTAAGCGGCTACGGAATATTGGTTTGTTATTGGCGGCAATAAGTGCCGCTATTATAGCAGCACCAGTTGCACTTCCTGCAGCTTTAGTTTCAGTGGCGAGTTATTTAGCAGTTGGAGGAACTGTACTTTCTGCTGTGAGTCAGATAACGACAAACAGGGAAAGCCCAGCAACAAGCCCTTAAAAAGGTCACTGGATACTGGTTTCAGGATTCAAGTTTCAGGTATTGAGAAGTAAAATATTAAAGCAATGGATTCTAATCATAGTACGAAGGCAGGCACAATAGGCGGGACGCTGATGAGTGTGTTTTGCAATCTTCATAAGGAAGATTTGATAAAAACAGCTACTCTTGCAAGTCTGGGAGCTGTGGTTAGTTTCCTTGTTTCAGTTGCATT
>CANCKV010000133.1 GCA_947378615.1 Chitinophagaceae bacterium
TCACAGAGGTTCATGATTTGACCTCTAAAGCAGTGCCCTTCTTCCAAAAGCCATAATCTTTCAGGGTCAATATCGGAAGCAAGTACATACTCTTTTTGATATGCACTATTCTTTTGACTGATATAGGCTACCATCTCTTCGTAAAATAACACTTCTTCTTTTAGTCCATTTTCATTGAGAGGAGTAACCAATAATCCTACATCGATTCGTCCTTCCTTGAGTCGTGAAACTAACACGTCTGTTGTCAGTTCTGTAATTATCAATTTTACAAGAGGATTCCGTTTCGCAAATTCCTGAAGGAATAAGGGCAATAAATAAGGCGCTAGAGTTGGTATTACGCCAATCTTCAATTCGCCTGTCAGAATATTTTTCTTCGAATCAACCATTTCACTAAAATTGGCACATTCTGTCAGAATCTTACGTGCCTGTTTAATAAGTTGCAATCCAGGTTCTGTAGGAAGAACGGGTTGTTTGGAACGGTCAAATATTTTTACCCCTAATTCCTCTTCCAATTTTTGCAACTGAATACTAAGAGAGGGTTGTGTGACAAAACAATGTTCTGCCGCCCTTCCAAAGTGTCTGTGAATATCTACTGCTACTACGTATTCAAGTTGAACTATTGTCATGTGTTCTAAATTTATATGCCCAATTTACCTCTATAATTAGAGATTGTTCATTGTCTCCTACCAATTAACATCTTTTCTAAAAGTCATACATAATGCTGCGAAGCAGGATTCCTCTGTGCCCTTCTTTTTACTAAAAAACAAAAAAAAAGGATAGTCTTTTCTATGAGCCTATGTGTTTAGTATTTTAGTAAACACCTAATCTCAAGCTTTCGCATTACTTAGTAGGTCTATAAATCATAAAATTACCTTTTACTAGATTTGATAAATCAATGTCGCTAAAGCCTACCTTTCTTCCCAAATTACTCGTGTTTTGTTCCGCTAATCTGTATCGATAATTCCCAAATACGGTATAAATAATAGCTGTATGATGTTCTAGATAAGAAGTTATAAGAGAATTACCATGTCTAGTTTTGATGACAACGCCTTCGAATTGAATGATATCACCAGCTAATATGCTATCCTTTCTAGGATTTAGTAATTTGCCAAATACATATTTCTTATCCCATTTTGCATTCGAATTATTTAAAGGTATTGCAGCAAGATCCCAACACTCTCCATAACCTACTTTTTGATGAAGATGTGCATCAACATAAGCTATAATATCATTATTTATTGGAGGAAGTGTATCAGTTATCAAGGTAATTGGAAATAGATATTCTTTTTTTGTAGAGTTTGCTGTAGATAAGAAAGAAATTGAGGATAGCAAAAGAGTCATTATTAATAGGGGAATGCCCCAATATTTATTCATTAAATTCATTTATTCTATTGTTTTATTCTTTCAAATATAGTTGAAATTGGAATCAATATTTTTTTCCTATGCGACACGATCAAACGTAAATTAATTAAATAAAATAAATAGACGTTTTACTACTCATTAATACTCTAAGAAATAACCCCACTGCGCTTGAATGAATTGAGTTGTAGGATACTGTTCTAAAATCGGGAATTCGAGCAGTACTATTGTCCTGTTCGTTGCGGTTAGTTAATCCTGAAAAAAAGGAAGTCGTAGATTTTTGATATAATGTGCTGAGTAATGCGAATCAAGGGTTGAAATACGCTTAGATAAGTGCCGTAGGCACGAAATATCGGTAGGAAACAGGTGAATAATAATTGTCTAAAGTCCCGTAGGGACGACATATCATTTTAAAATGCTCAAAAGAAACACTTTTTATAGTTTCAAACGCAAATTATGTCGTACTTACAGCACTTCAAGCCTTCATTTTAATATTTTACTACCAATATTTAGTACCTAACGGTACTTTCAACCCTTGATTCGCATTAGTAACTAAAGGCACATGACAGAGTCATGCACCAGTGGGTTTACCACTAACTGTTGGTGATTTGTATCAAGGTCTGATTAATAAGAAACTAGATGATTAAATAACTGGCAATTTTTCTTGCCTTAACGATTCTTTTTGGGGTGTCGATTTAGACATCCCTAATACTTCATTAGACATAACGATACAATTTAAATGTTAATAAATAATTATATAAACCGTGTTCTCGCATGCCATCAGTGCAGAAAATAGGGGGATTAGTGTCGAATAAAATCAATAATTGTGTAAAAAGGATGCGCCTTAGCAACTTTTCCTTGCGTCTTTGAATCAAAGACGCAAGCAGCAGCAACTTTTCCTTGCGTCTTTGATTCAAAGACGTTAGCATCAGCAACTTTTCCTCACGTCTTTGATTCAAAGACGTGAGCATGAGCAACTTTTCCTTGCGTCTTTGATTCAAAGACGTTAGCAGCAGCAACTTTTCCTCGCGTCTTTGCATCAAAGACGTGAGCAGCAGCAACTTTTCCTAGAGCGTTTTTTACCTTTTATTTGACTTATTCAAAGAACTTACCAGCTACCTCTCGTGAAATCAGGGTCTCACTGCTGCAAATCTGTGACTTGTGGTATATAATGTTATTAAACTAAAAGTACTTTTGGCAAAAAAGTTTTTATTATGTTTGTCATTACTATTTCGAATCCACAAGCGACATGCTTGCGGGAGCAGCGAAGACTGAAGCGAAATGGAAATTAACGAACGGTAGCGGGGGGGAATTGGTACAGCTGGATCTGTAATTTATTTTGATTTTGATTCTTTTTATCCAAATGGTTGCAAAGGCTTATTGGTGGATTATAGTAAGTCCTTGAAAACTAACCCCAATTATTATCCTGTTTTCAGTTATTAATTAAACGGTAATTATGAATTTAAAAATTGCATATTATTATATATTTTATAAACTTTATAAATTTATCGAGTGGTCTCCATCTATATATTCTAGTTATTCTGGTGCTGTATCCTTGCTCATGCTTTTAGAAATCTGGACATTATTTTCGATAAATAATTATTGGGATGTCTTTATAGGAAAGCATGGAACACTTACATTTATCTCATTTAAAGTTCTTTTTCCTATCACTATACTGCTTTTATTAAAGTGGATTGCCTTTTGGAAGGATGATAAGTGGAAGGCTTATGTAAAAGAGTTTGAACAATTACCAAAAAGAAAAAATATAAAAGGTAGTTGGATAGTAGCATTTATAACACTGTTATGCTTTGCAAATTTTGTGTTTTCATTTTATTTTAATCCATAAAACAAATACCAGCTAACATTCGTGGACTTAGGGTATCGAACAACTCACCCGCTAGCGCACGTCAAATCAGAGTCTCGCTGCTGCAAATCTGTGACTTGAGGTATATAATGTAATTAAACTAAAAGTACTTTTGGCAAAAAAGTTTTTATTATGTTTGTCATTACTGTTTCGAATCCACAAGCTACACGCTTGCGGTAGCAGTGAAGAATATTGCGAAATTGAAAATGAAAGTATTTATGAGAACGTTTAATATTATTAAACAACAAAATGTAATAAAAAAGGTATCTGTGTTATTTCATAGGTCTAATATTGTCCTCATACGAAAACTATTAATTGGTTTATTGTTTTTAATTTGTTCTTGTTCTCCTTCCGTTTATAAATACAAAGCAAGAAAGGAAATTTTTAGAGAATTAAATAAAATAGGATTAGAAAATATTGACACATTAGTTGATATCGGATGTGGATTTGGATATTATGATTTAGAAATTGCACACAATTACCCTAATGTCTATTTGCTTTTAGAAGATATTCCCTTTTTACCATCCGAACAAATAATTAAGACTTATTCGACTCGCAGTATTTGGCTAAAGCATTTTTTGAAAAATACAAATTATACTCCCAAAATTGAAAAGAGGTTCAATTATATATCTGGTTATCCTGATTCAATTCCTTTAAGTTCATCGAGTTGTAAGATGGTTTTATGTAGAATGACTGTTCATGAATTTTCACAAGAAAAGAAAATGATTAATGAATTACAAAGAATATTAAAGTCAGATGGTTTAATAGTAATTATGGAAACAGAACCAAATTATCAAGATGAAATAGAAAAAACTTGTAAAAACAAACTATTGACTAAGAATGAAATATTATTAAAGTTTTCGACATTAAAATTGAAAAGCGAAAACAAAGAATATTTCGAAGGAAGAACGATAAATATTTTGACGTTTTCCAAATAAATATCATATTCCCAATACCCAACATGAACTCCTACATTTCACACTATTTGTTGAGCCTATCGTATCATCACCTGTTTCACTCCAACTCCATTTAGTCCGATTACCTTTAATAAATAGATTCCTTTTGGCAACTTCCCATTTTTGTTCAAATCAATGAATAAGTTATTCTTTCCATTCATCAAATAAATCTTATCGTCCAATATATGCTTGCCAATTGCATTTGTTAATTCAAAAGTTAGGAACTTGCTTGAATTAAGATTTAAGAAAACATTCAAGCTGCCATTCGTTGGATTTGGGCTAATACGCCAAGATTCGCTATTGTAAACATCTTCCGCAATCATATCCTCATCACATTCCATCGTCAACTCATGATAATTGGCATCGTAAGCAATAACTTGTGTAACGTTTGAGGTCAACTGAATCTTTTCATTCGAAATATTCCCCATCCTTTTAAAAATGAGTTCAATAAGCACTGTACTATCGGGCAATGTCTTAGCAAGGCCATTATTATCAAGCCATAAGAAAGAAACGTTGCCTTCCTTACAATGACTAGTTCCCAAATCCATATTTAACAAGTTATTCTTTGTACCAATAAATTGCATTAATTCTGAGTTGAACGAAAGGGTGAATTGCATGGCTAGTACATCTTTGTAATGTTTAATCCTAATGGGAATATGGATTTCATTGTTTTGATAATCAAATTGAGGGGTATAAAAAAGATGAATAGGTAATGCAGGATTGCTTTTACCCAAAATAGCCGCATTCCAATCGTAGTTGACGTCGCCAAGTTTAAGTCCAATAAAGCTTTGATTATTAGTATTCGCACTGATAGCATTGAAGGCAAAACTATCCCTAAATGGAAATGGATTCTGAGGGTTAGGAAATAGATAGTTGCTATCCACAAATGCCCACCTTTTATTTCCTTTAAATGCCGTATCAATACCAAGTAGTAGTCGTTTAATCGAAATCATATCGAGAATGTCAACGTTACCCGAACTATTAACGTCAGCTGCAATAACCTTAAAGGGTGAATCAAAAGGTGTCTTGTTTTGAATATGTGCCTGAATCAAGCTTATATCTGCAACCGTAATCCCATTCAATTTATTGACATCGTTGCTCTTTGTAGGGCGGAAAACATGTGGATATTTACCATAGAAAAAAGAATTATAGTTGCCATTTACATTCATTTTTTGTGTAGCAATACCCTTCACTTTTGCAGAATCTGTTAGGGTGACATTCGGAATAATGGAATTCAATGGATTAATGATTCGACCACTAATCGTATAGCAAGGGACGTCATAAGCTGCCACTTCATCAGTAGTGCTATTCGAACTACCTTGTATGGCACTAAATCCCATGCCTCTACGAGCAAAGGCATTCCAAATTGCACAATGAAAACGGCTGTTATAAAGAATCGAATCAGCTGCGAGAATGGCATTACGGCTATCCAAGAAGCCAGGACTGCATGGCTGAAGTTTTAGTCCATTAATAACTAACTGCAGCGCAATAATATTTCCGCCTATGTTATTTGGATTAAACATATCTGCACTGATAGTTCCTACTTGCTGAATGATATTCCATGTCATATCCCATAGCGCCGAACACCAAACTTCGCCGATAAAATGAACTTCCCCGTTTGTAAGTATTTCCGAATAGGTATGAGGGTCAATCGTTAAATCGGTTGAATAGGGATAGGTTCTATTACCCAATCCTATCGAACTTTGGCTTTTTGCATAACAGGCATGTGTTCTTTTTTTTGTACCATCAGTAAGTTGTGCTGTACTCCAATTCGTTGTCATCATCAAGCCAATATAATCACTCCACCCCTCCCCTGCCTGTTCCTTATTTGCCAAGCATGTACAATTGTTTGGACCACCTGTAAAACGGTTTGAAATTCCGTGTGCATATTCATGGGTTACTATTCCATTATCCAAAGTGCCATCAAAGTTGATGGCAGCATATATAGAGACGTTTACGGTATTTCCTGCAGTGAGTTGTGTGGCAATGAGTCTGCCTGAAGCACTATCTACCATTACAGCAGGTATTGTGATACTACTATCTATACCATTCATCGTGAGTTGTGAACCCACTTTGTTACATACTACAACTGCAATAGCTCCTGCAAGCTGTGCATTCTTAATTTGAGTCGTGTACGAACAGCCACTTACATAAATGAACGCAATTTTACCAACTATGTTATTTACAGGGGCTTTACAGGCATTGTGGGTAGTAGTGGAAGTAGCAGAATCATTGTAATAAATAATATTTCCAACCCTTGCACCCACTTTTTTCATCAAATTGTTTGGGCTAACGTTGCTTTCCCTTGCATAATAACTTCCTGCAATTGTGGATGGGCTATTAATATTAATCAAACTGCTAGAAGGGGAGTATAAATACATCTGCATTCGAGGGTTTTGCCCATCGGGAGGCGTCGCGAAGTTTGCATTGTCTATTCCACCTCCATCTTGATTCTCTGCAAAAACATAATCACCTCCAATTCCTCCTCGTCCAAGATTACTTTGTTGGAAATTTCCGGCAGCTTCTGTAAACCCATATTGATAAAATAGGTCGTGCATGATATTGTTCCAATAAAAAAGATTATCGGTAGAGAATTGTCTGTTGACTGTCGTAGTAGGTGGCAGTGTAAAATCTAAATTCCTTTTAAAAGTAAGGATAGGAAAATTGGTAGTAGAAGTATCAGCCCTGCCGGGTGTATTTTTATTTAGGCTGTCATCATAAACGTACACATTGTTACCCTTAGTGAAATTGTAATTGGCTGTACTATCAAAATGCCATCCATAAGTAGTCGCATTGTTTGTCGTGCCTACTTTTGTCCAAGGATTTGTTTCGGTGGCAATAGTACCTACAAATCTATTTTCGTATGGATAAGGAATAACATTGTAATAGGCGGTAGTTGTTTGTGGGGGAGGAGGAGCTGAGAAAGATATTTTTAAATCAGAACTTGTTTTGTCTTGATTATTTTTATTGAATGAAGAATAATTCTTTTGTTTTTCGGACTGCACAGATTCATAAACGGTAAAGTTTATTTTTTTAAGAATATTTCCATTCGAAGCATCAACATTGATATTCCAATAATCAGTTGAATTAATAACATCCACACTAATATTCCATGCTAGTTTAAAAGTATTGCCATCATCGTTGCTTGTCCAAACAAGCTGTGCTTTGATATTTTGCTTGGCAATATTACTTGTTGAATAAACGATTTTTTTGTCTAGATAATAAGTATTAGATACTTCTAAAAATGAATCCGTGATAGTGAGTTCGAGGTACTTTGCAATCCTTTTAATAGCTTCTATAGCCGATATTGAAGGGGTAGGATTATTGGTAATTTGGGCAATATTGTGAATAAAAGTGCCAGCAGTATATTGCACTTCTCCATTCAGAAAAGCAACTGATTTTATTTGATTATACACAGGGATACCCAAATAGGTTTGTTGAATATAAACATGCGATAAACCCGTAGATGCATCTTTATAACTACTTGAAAGGATGAATGCCGTGTCTAGTTTTGATGAAACAGATAACAATCGCATAATTTCCTTTTTATCCGAATACTGTGCCTTTGAAGAAAAGCTGT
>CANCKV010000134.1 GCA_947378615.1 Chitinophagaceae bacterium
CAGCATTGATTTTTTCAACTCTTTCACGAGCTTCCTTATCGGTTGCTTCATTTGCCTTTGCTTCTGCCTTCATTTTTTCAACTTCTTCCTTACTCAATCCGCTACCTGCTTCAATACGAATCTTTTGTTCCTTTCCAGTTCCCTTATCCTTTGCACTTACATGAAGCATACCATTCGCATCGATATCAAAAGTAACTTCAATTTGAGGAACCCCTCTTGGCGCAGGTGGAATACCATCCAAGTTGAACATACCCAAACTCTTATTTTGAGAAGCCATTGGCCTTTCGCCTTGAAGAATATGGATTTGTACTCCAGGTTGATTGTCGCTAGCAGTAGAATATACTTCTGTTTTCTTTGTAGGAATAGTTGTATTGCTAGTAATCATAGTCGTCATGATACCTCCCATTGTTTCGATACCCAAGCTAAGTGGCGTAACATCTAACAACAATACATCCTTAACTTCTCCTGTCAATACTCCTCCTTGAATAGCAGCACCTACAGCAACCACCTCATCAGGATTAACTCCCTTGTTTGGTTTTTTACCGAAGAATTTTTCAACAATTTCTTGCACCTTAGGAATACGTGTACTACCACCAACCAAGATAACTTCGTCAATTTGAGAAATGCTATAACCTGCATCTTTCAATGCAGCTTCACAAGGTTTCAAACAACGTGTAAATAAGGCATCAGCTAATGATTCAAATTTGGCACGAGTCAATTTCTTTACCAAGTGTTTTGGAACTCCATCAACAGCAGTGATATAAGGAAGGTTAATTTCAGTTTCAGCAGAAGAACTCAATTCAACTTTAGCTTTCTCAGATGCTTCTTTCAAACGTTGCAAAGCCATTGGATCCTTACGTAAATCAATGTTTTCTTCTGCTTTGAAATCAGCTGCCAACCAATCCATGATTACTTTATCAAAGTCATCACCACCTAAGTGCGTATCACCATTTGTAGATTTTACTTCAAATACACCGTCACCCAATTCAAGTACTGAAATATCGAAAGTACCACCACCAAGGTCAAATACAGCAATCTTTTGGTCAGCATGTTTCTTATCTAAACCATAAGCTAATGCAGCAGCAGTAGGCTCGTTTACAATACGACGAACATTTAGACCAGCAATTTCACCAGCTTCTTTTGTTGCCTGACGTTGAGCATCATTAAAGTATGCAGGTACAGTGATTACTGCATCTGTTACTTCTACACCCAAATAGTCTTCAGCTGTTTTCTTCATCTTCTGCAAAACCATTGCAGAAATTTCTTGTGGTGTATAAAGGCGACCATCAATATCAACACGAACTGTGTTGTTGTCACCCTTAACTACTTTATATCCCCAATGACTGATTTCTTCAGTTACTTCGTCAAAACGACGACCCATAAAACGCTTCACAGAAGCGATTGTGTTTTGAGGGTTAGTGATAGCCTGACGCTTTGCAGCATCACCTACCTTACGTTCACCATTCTTTAAAAAGCCTACGATGGATGGGGTTGTTCTTCTCCCTTCTTCGTTAGCAATTACCACTGGTTCGTTACCCTCCATTACAGAAACACAACTGTTTGTTGTTCCTAAATCAATACCGATTATCTTGCCCATAATATTTATTTTCTTATTTCTTGGTTTCAAATAGTCAATCATTATGCCATCGGAATTTGAGGTGTAAAAATGGCAGATTATCCTAATAAACCTGCTAATATGTACGAAATTTAATGGCAATATGCCTTTATTACATATAGAAGTTCGAATTATAGAATATTTTTTCCCGAAGTATTGATAGTTACAGAAAGTCTTAAGATAGGGATATGTGATATCAATGAACAAAACCCATTGTAAATCAATCAAATTAACCTGTATGTTGAAAATGGGATTAACTAATTACTTATGTTTACATTTCTTTTAGGAATTATCGTAAGCAACCATTTAATTCAATTCAATTCAATTTTCATCCAATCTTGTAATGTTAGAAATGGCTGCACCCTCATTTTCGGTCAATATGCTTTACCAAACACCCTTGAATGATTTACTAGAACATGTTTTGGGTTTTCATTTCAAATCTTTATTTAGTAACAACGTTGCTGTTAGTATGACATCTTGAAAGGAAGTAATTCTAAAATTTGTTAGACAATAACCCAACTAACAATTCCACCTCTTCCTTTGTATTAAAGCTATGTAATACAATTCGTAGTCGTTCTTTTCCCTTCGGAACGGTAGGATATAGAATTGGGCGAACATCCAAATTATTTTCTTGTAATAAAGATGCCACTTTTTTAACCTCTGTATTTCCTTCTACAATGACTACTTGAATTGGAGTTGTTGAAATTAGTTTGGGATATGAAATATCTGCAGACTGAAAATAACTAATCAGGGAATATAGATGTTCTCTTTCTGCCTTCATTAATGGGAAAGTAGAATAACTCCTTGCAATTGTGGCAATAGCATGTGGGGGTAATGCTGTAGAATAAATAAAGCTCCTCGCAAAATTTATTAAATAATCTCGCAAACCTTGTGAACCTAATACTATTGCACCATGACAACCACAAGCCTTTCCAAAAGTATGCACTCGTGCAAATACTTCTTTATGAAGGTTCAAGTATTGAGATAAGCCTTCCCCTTTTTCTCCAACTACGCCTGTAGCGTGTGCTTCATCAAGGATTAAATGTGCGCTGTATTTTTTGCACAAATTTATTACCTCTAACAACGGGCAACAGTCACCATCCATACTAAACACCGTCTCGGTAACAACGAAAATAGTTCCTATACTATGTTTTAGACGTCTTTCTAAGTCGTTTAAATCATTATGTAAAAATGCAAAGGATTGCGCAGGCGATAATCGGATACCATCTCGAATAGAGGCATGACTAAGAAAATCATAGAGGATAGTATCCCCCTTTTGAGGAACGCACCCAAGTAGTCCAATGTTTGCATCATAACCTGAATTAAAGATTAGCCCCGTTTCTGCGTCATGAAAAGAAGCGATTTGTTGTTCCGTTTCTTCAATTAATGAGTAATTACCCGCTAATAATCTTGAGCCTGCAGAACCTGTTGCTAAAAAAATATCATGATTAATATAGCTTTCATTGTCATCTTTTTGATTGATTTCTATACCTATCCCTATCCCCTTGTATCTATTACCTATTGTTGCTAATCCGAGATAATCATTACTGCAAAAGTCAATTTTAGCATCAGGAAGTCTTAATATTCTAAATGCATTTTGTTGTTTACGCTCAATTAATTTATTCTGCAAAAAATCATCATTGTACATGCGTTCAAAACTAAAGGAAAGCTTTTATTAAATTGAAAATTGATTTATTGTATTTCTATACCAAAAAAATGACATTTTGAAAGACAATTTCTTTTTGCAATTACAAAACAGTGAAATTAGTAAATCAAATTCCAATTGTCACACCATTTTCTTGTCATTGATAATCGTATAAGCCCCAAATATGTGACGTAAACATTGCCTTACTATTACTAACTAAATGAGAATAAGTACCGCATTGTTTTTTTAAGTGGTGGCATTAATTAAAATTCATAGGAAAGGAAATCGTTTATCCACCCTTGTTAGTTACTATTTTTTTGAATGCCATTCTTCTCACCTAGTTTCGCTAGTTATCAAAATCCCCATTTGGGTTATTTTGTTTATTTATCGTACCCATGCTATTATTATATTATGATTGAATTGAATGCAAATCAAAAAGACTTATTATTAAAATTTATTGGATTGGAGATTTCTAAGGCGGTTGTTGCAAGGGGCAAAGGAATAACGCAAAAGGTAGAATCAATAAAAAATGGTACTAATAATACAATTTCTGCAATCGTACAAGGGTCAACTCGTGAGAAATATCATGTAGAAATTGATATTGATGAGGCAGCAGAATCAGTGAATGGTAGCTGTACTTGTTTTTATTATCTAGATTCCTTCGAAAATTGTAAACATATAGCTGCTGTAGCATTAAATTGTATTTCGGGAGAAGAAGCATTACAAAATAAGTTTACACAAAAACAAGAAATTATAAATAAATTATTAGGGGAAAAGAAGATTCAACCTGCTTCTAAATTATTGCCAGAAAATGAAGTGAAATCAATGATTGGGATGGAATTTTCAATGGTTTCACTTCCAGATTATTGGACAATTGCTGCCTCATTTAATATTAATCAAAAGACTAGATCTCTTTATACTTCTAAGAAGGAATATTCCGTGTTGACTTCCGATGAGGGTAAGCGGTTTGATATGTTTCATAGTAAGAGCAAACAGCATTCATTTATTCAAAAAACAGTTAAGAAAAATAAGTTTATAGTTGGATGCAATTGCAATATGTTTCATGCTATTGAGCCTTGTCATCATATTTGGGGGATGCTTTTAATTCTGAGGGATAAATATGATAAATTCTATTTTCATCAATTTGAAGATACTACCGAAGAGAAAAATGAATTATTAAAACCTTTTGGTATTTCTACCGAAGATGAACTTGCCAAAGAATTTAAGTTTGGAATAAATTACTCAGGAGAGATTGTTCTTGTGGAAAAGCCAAAAGGATTGTTGCCTTTATTCTCGGATTCAAGCGGAGCTTGGAAGAGTATTACAAAATTACTTCCTCTAAAGAAAATAAAAACCACTATTGCGAGTCCTGTTCTAAACATCATTACAACGACTCCCAAAAAAGTAGAGGAGCCATTTGATACGGCCATTCTTTTTAATCTTAACTCGAATGCATTTCAAGGTTTCCGTATTGATAGTTTCAAAATAACTCAAAAGGGGGCGAAAGTCACTTATACAAATAATAAACTAAAAACTAAAGAAGATTTAGCGGTTTTTGATAATGCTCCTGTAGGAATGCAAAATGCTTTGTTTCATTTAATTGATGATAGCTTAGTTAGACTTTTAAGGGCAGAAACAAGCGCATATAATATTTCTGATAATCAACCTTTTAGAAATCTAACGGATCAACAAAATCAAATCATTAACAGAGAATATAAGAATGCGTTAAAGCAGTTGGCATCCTATTTAAGTCAATGGAAACATATTTACTATTTACCCGATCAAGAGAAATTTTCAAAATCTAGTGTTGTGTCCTGTCGATTTGTAGAACACCCGTTGAGTTACAAAGTTTTACTTGAACAAAACGAAAAAACAGTTGGACTTCGGGTGTATTTAACTGACAAGGAAACAGGAGAAGAGATAACAGATTATACAAGCCATAAGTTTTTGATTCTTCATAAGAATACTTTCTACTTTTTTCCAGAAGGAATTGAACATATCAAGAAATATATGCCCGATGGAAAATTGATTGTTCCTATAGCTGCAAAGTCTCATTTTATTAATCAAATAGTATTGCCACTCTCCACTCAATTTGATATTGACTTTGGTGATGTAATTAGGACAGAACAGGTGATTGCAGAGCCAGAACCAAGGGTTTATTTGAGTGAGATGAATGAAAAATTCCTAATGATTTCACCAAAATGGTTGTATGGAGAATATGAAATGGATAACGATCAAGATGAAGTGACCACCATGGAAACGCTCGATGGAATCATGAATATAGAAAGAAAGCTTACAGAAGAAATGAAGTTGGTCGAGAGCCTACGAAATCTTCATCCTAGTTTTCAAAGTCAGAATAATGGATATTTCTATTTGCACTTTGATGAAGTGATGAAGAAAAATTGGTTTCTGACGATGTATCAGGAACTACAAGAAATGGACATTCCAATATTTGGAATGAATACCCTCAAGCGGTTTAAATACAATACGAATACCGCTAAGATGGATTTCAAAACAGGAAGTGGTACGGATTGGTTCGACATTCGGATTCAGGTAAGTTATGGCGATCAGATAGTTCCTTTGGCAACATTGAGAAAAGCAATCATCAATAAACAACAGTTTGTATTATTGAGTGATGGCACACTTGGAATGCTGCCCGACGAATGGATTAAGAAGTTTGCCTCCCTAATGCGAATGGGAACGATTAAGGATGATGGCATGCAGGTGAGTAAACTGCATTGGACTGTCATTGATCAATTGAATGAGCAAGTGGATGAGGAAGCAATATTGAAGGAGATTGCGGAGAAAAAGAAGCGACTCAAGGAGATAGATAATGTCAAGAAAATCAAGCTGCCAACCAATATAAAGGCAACTTTGAGAGACTATCAGAAATCAGGATTTCAATGGATGAATCTATTGGATGATATGGGATGGGGCGGTTGTCTTGCTGATGATATGGGATTGGGAAAAACCTTACAAACACTTGCTTTTCTGAGTGCCATGCAAACGAAACATAAAGGAGAAACGCACTTGATTGTCTGCCCAACTTCTTTGATTTATAACTGGCAAACAGAGATAGATAAGTTTACACCACATCTTAGCTACTTTATTCATTATGGATCGGATAGAGTGTTAGAGGAACACGACATACTGAATGCAGACATTGTGATTACAAGTTATGGTATTCTTCGTAGTGATATTGAACAGTTGATTCAGTATCGCTTTGGCTATATTATCTTAGATGAAAGTCAGGCGATAAAGAATCATTTGTCCCAAACGGCTAAGGCAGCACAAGTGATTAATAGCCGAAACAGATTGATTTTGAGTGGGACACCTGTTCAGAATAACACATTTGATTTATATTCTCAGTTCAACTTCATTAATCCAGGTCTATTAGGTAATATGGAATTCTTCAAGACCGAGTTTGCGAATAAGATTGACAAGGATAATGACAAGGACAAAACGAATGAATTGCGAAAACTCATCTATCCTTTTATGCTACGTCGTACCAAGGAACAGGTGGCAAAAGACCTTCCTGATAAGACAGAGACAATATTGTGGTGCGAAATGGAAAGCAAGCAACGGACTATCTACAATAGTTTCAAAGATGAGTATAGAAAGAATATTTTGAAGAAAATAGAAGAGGAAGGATTTGCAAAAGCGGGTATTTATATCCTGAGTGGATTGACAAAACTTCGCCAGATTTGTGATAGCCCTGCCATATTGAATGAAGAGGAAGCTTATCCAAATGTTAGTATTAAGATTGATGAATTGATGCGAGAGATCGAAGAGAATTCAAGTAATCATAAGGCACTTGTATTCAGTCAGTTTACTACAATGTTACAATTGATAGGGAAGGAGTTAGATAAGCGAAAGGTCGCCTATTATTATTTGGATGGAAGCACAAAGGCTACGGATAGACAAAAGGCAGTGGCAGAATTTCAGGAAAATGAAAACGTAAAGATATTCTTGATTAGCTTGAAGGCAGGAGGAGTTGGACTGAATCTGACTGCAGCAGACTATGTTTATATGGTAGATCCGTGGTGGAATCCTGCCACCGAACAACAGGCGATTGACCGTACACACCGCATCGGTCAAAAGAAGAGTGTATTTGCCTATAAATTGATTTGTAAAGATTCTATAGAGGAAAAAATATTACAGTTGCAGCAAAAAAAGAAATCATTGAGTGCAGATTTGATTAGTGACGAAAACGGCTTTGTAAAGAAACTTACCAAAGAAGATGTGACGTATCTGTTTAGCTAAGTCTTTTGTAGTGTTGAAATATGAATTAAGAGAGAGGAGTTTTGAAGAATGGATCTAAACACATGTAGCGTGTAAAATGTAAACAGAACTCATCATTCATCACTCTTAGTTCATCACTTTTTAGAATGGCAATCCAATCCCCAATTGGAATGCATAGTTCTTTATGTGAACTCCATTTTCACGAATACTTATTAATTCGAAGTCTTTTGGATTCATCCATCCATTGTTTTGTTG
>CANCKV010000135.1 GCA_947378615.1 Chitinophagaceae bacterium
TGCATTAATCTCTTTCTGTTTGTACTTGTACAAATGTTGTTCAAAAATATATTCAATTGTCTCTACAAAAGAAACAACTTTTTCTATGAAATAAACAACTTTTTCCACGGAATAAATACCTGTTTCCACGGAATAAATACCTGTTTCCACGGAATAAAAACTTTTTCTACGAAAAAAAAACTTTTTCCACCAAAGAAAAACTAGTAATATTATTAAAATAAGTCTAAATCTAACTAATAAACAACTCAAAAAGTATTTATCAAACTGGCTAATAATATTAAAAGTATAGTTTAAAAGGGTAAAAAAAGTGAAGGTATGTTGTCACATCTTTTGGCTTCCCAGAAAGGATTATTTGTAAAATCAAAATATTTAGTTTGTAATAAACTGAATATTTACCCTTTCCAGTTACACAGATTATTTTTTATAATTTCAAAATGATTTTCTACTTTTACAATCATAAATAAGCGGAAATAGCTCATCTGGTAGAGCACCAGTTTCCCAAACTGGAGGTGGCGGGTCCGAGTCCCGTTTTCCGCTCTAATTTTTCATACAGGTTATTCTCTCTTTCAATTACTTCTCCAAAGACTCATCACTCATCACAAATATTTCATCATTCAAATGTCTATTTTTATCCTGCCCATCCTTCTCTATCTAAGCTTCTATAATGGATGGCTTCTGCTAAATGTTCGGGTTTTATTTTATCTGACCCTGCTAAATCGGCAATGGTTCTTGATACTTTTAAGATTCTATCATAAGCCCTCGCTGATAAGTTAAGTCGTTCCATTGCTCGCTTTAACAATGCTTCTCCGATATGGTCTATCACACAAATATCCCTTAGTTGACTGCTTGTCATCTGCGCATTAGCATATACCCCCTCCTGTTTTTCGTACCGGATTGCTTGAATTTCTCTCGCTTTTATTACCCTATTACGAATTGTTTCGGAAGATTCTCCTTTTGTAATCTTGTTCAATTCGGAGAAGGCTACAGGCGTAACTTCTACATGTAAATCGATCCGGTCGAGAAGTGGCCCTGATATTTTATTCAGGTATTTTTGAACTGCACCGGGTGGACAAGTACAAGCTTTGTCGGGATGATTATAATAACCACAAGGACAAGGATTCATGCTTGCAATCAACATGAAGTTGGCAGGAAATTCAAGTGCCATCTTAGCTCTTGAAATAGTTACTTTACGTTCTTCCATGGGTTGACGCATGACTTCTAAAACAGATCGTTTAAACTCGGGTAATTCATCTAAAAACAAGACACCATTATGTGCCAATGAAATTTCACCTGGTTGTGGAACGCCACCACCTCCCACTAATGCCGCATCTGAAACTGTATGGTGAGGGCTACGGAAGGGTCTTTTACTAATTAAAGATGCATTTTCGGGCAGTTTTCCTGCCACACTATAAATTTTGGTGGTTTCTAAAGCCTCTTGCAAACTAAGAGGAGGGAGTATTGTGGGCAAACGCATCGCTAACATCGTTTTGCCTGCTCCTGGTGGACCAATTAAAATGGCATTATGACCGCCCGCTGCAGCAATCTCTAATGCCCGTTTTATATTTTCTTGTCCTTTTACATCTGTAAAATCGATGTCAAAAAGGTATTGATTATGAAAAAATTCTTCTCTTGTATTGACATCAACTGGAATTAGCTTCTGTTTATTATTTAAAAAGTCCACCACCTCCTTTAATGTCGATACTCCATAAACAAGCAAATTATTAACCATTCCTGCTTCCCGTGCATTTACTTTTGGAACAATCAATCCTTTGTATCCTTCTTTTCTCGCTTGAATTGCAATTGGCAATGCCCCTTTTATGGGTTGAATAGTGCCATCAAGACTTAATTCCCCCATTATAACATAGTCTTTTAGGATTTCTGGGTTGTTAATTTGTCCTGCTGCACCTAAAACGCCTATTGCCATCGGTAAATCGAAAGCTGCACCAGTCTTTTTAATGTCTGCAGGCGCCATATTAATGACCAATTTGGTGCGTGGCATCTCATACTTATTGATTTTAATAGCGCTTTCTATCCTTTGAATACTCTCCTTAACGGCGTTATCGGGTAGGCCAACAATAAAATAACCAAGATTGCCACTACTAACATTTACCTCAATTGTAATAGCAATTGCCTCAACTCCATATACTGCACTTCCAAACGTTTTAACTAACATGGCATTTCATTTATTGACCCAAGATTCTTTCATAAACAAACATAAGAATCAGTGAGAAAAAATATAAAGATGGTGAAAGTAAACAAAGTATAGTGAGTTGTATGTTTTTAGTTTTACGTTGCAAATAATAGGTGGTAATTACTGGAATTTGAACCAAGTAATTTGTATTTATTAAAAATGAAAAGAAGAAGTTGCTATTCATCTTTCAACTTTGAGTCGATAAATTAATTCTTAGGAATTATTCTTCCTCAAATAATGCAACATACTGTTTGATGAAATTTAATGAGAGTGCAATATGAGCCATAAGAATGACTCCAAACGTTAAAAAGAAATACATTACACTCTTGAGTATTTTTGGCATTATTGCAGCCGCATCAGGGGGCATATTTTTTTGCGTTGCCATTGATTGAGTAATGAATTGTTGAAGCAATGCTGGCTGAATTGCAAGCGTAATAAACTGAACAACACTCATAGATGCAAAAAACAAACTCACATAAGCATTTACTTTGATCCAATCTTTTAAGGCAGTTTTACATTTCAAGCCTTTTAATAATCCTTTTTGTAAAAAAATAAAACTCACGAAAATGTAAATGACTGTACAAATCAACATACTAAGTGGTAGTAAAATAGAAGGATTGCCAATCGCAAGCAATAATCCCATTAAACAAATAAGTCCCAAAAGCGCTCCAATTGGCAAAAGAATAAATGATAGAATCTTATAAATATTTACTGCTGACATGCTGTAAAAATGCAAAAAAAATTGGTAGTTACAACAAAAGATATTTATTAGCAGAATAAATCATTCGAAATAATTGACTAAAAAGGGTAGTTTTCAGACTATTTAATATTAAAATCATTCAATATTTTTCATTAATGATTGCAAACCTTTGCTAATTTATGATTCAAATAATGAGCAAGAACGATGAAAATAACGGCAGGGGGAAGGAAATAATATTGCAAATGATGCCAATATTGTTTTGCCAATAAAAAAGTAATTCCTAAGGTAAAAAGCAAAAGTGGCAACTTTTTGTGATGATGCTTTCGATAGCCGTGTGATAATGCATAGCTTCCAACTACAAATGCAAGTGCAATCATCCCATATTCAAAAGTCATATTCTCAATGATATTAATACCAAAAAGCGGAAGACTCGTTAAGAATAACGGCAACAAAGCACAGTGTATGGCACAAGCGACAGAAGTGGTAATTCCTAAAGCATCCCAATTAATTTTTAATTTCATCGTGGCGCAAAAGTAAGTTCCTGCAACTGTGTTGCAAAATATTTGTTTCCCATCTTAGAAATTTTATCTAACAAGTAGTAATTACATTTGCGACATAATCAAGCTTCTAAATTTTTGTTATGGGAAAGAAAGTGTCTTTATATGTCGGATTTTTTATTTTACTAATACTAGGCTTCTGGTTTTTCCTTTTCAATGGCACAGATGCTTGGAAGACAAAACTACCCGTACTCAGCTTTGTAAAGCCATTTTCATTTCAGAATCAAGATAATATTGCCTTCTCCAATAAGGAAATGCTAGGGAAAGTGGCAGTAGTAGAATATTTTTTTACAACTTGCAAAGGGATCTGTCCGAAAATGAATGCGAATATGAGAACGATTTATGATACATATAAGGATGAACCCAATTTTATCATTGTTTCTCATACCTGTGACCCTGAAAGAGATAGTATTCCGAGAATGAAACATTATTCCGACAGCCTAAAAGTAGATAACCATAAATGGATTTTCCTTACAGGAAGAAAAGATAGTCTATACTTTCAAGCACGTAATAGCTATTTACTTGATGACCCAAAAAACTCTTTTGATAAAATTGAAGATCAATTTATACATACTCAATTCTTTGCTTTAATAGATAAAGATGGGCAAGTACGTGGGCAGATTTATGACGGATTGAAACAAGAGGATTTAGACAGACTAAAGGAAAATATTGACTTGTTATTGAAAGAAAAGAGTAGTAAATCAAATTTTGTAAATGGAATCTTTAATTAGAGGTTAGTTGTTATTGTCACTAACAACTAACCTCTAACAACTATTTAGTATGGAGAATACAATTGACTTCTTAAAAAATTACGGACTTAGTATTACTGAAAGTAGAAAGAAGATTTTGTCTTTATTTACACAAACTAAGGGTGCCTTAGCGCATGCTGATATTGAAAGGAACGCCTCAGTAAATTTTGATAGGGTAACTATTTATAGAACTTTACAAACTTTTGTAGATAAAGGTATCATCCATACAATCCCTACAGCAGATAATAGTGTATTATATGCTTTGTGCAAGGATACATGTAAGGAGGGGCATCACCATGATAATCATGTACATTTTATTTGCGATAGTTGTGATACTACTTACTGTTTAGATAATGTAACGATTCCTGCAGTAGTGTTGCCGGAGGGATTTATAGCCAAACAATCTGATGTGGTTATTAGTGGGATCTGCAAAAATTGTGAAGTGATAAAAGAATGATAAAGAATGTGGAAATTTTATTACAAAACAACTAGTTAATTCTGAGTGTAATTATTTGTTGAGAGCCATCTTTAGTTTTTAAAAGCATGGTAATGTTATATCCTTTAACCGAATTTTGAAGTTTTCCGGCAATATACATGGTGCCATTCATATCCCTTTGACTACTTAGTTCAAAACCTTTAATTCCATTTTGTTTAAAAAAGCTTTGTATAGCAATGCCCGCTTGGTTCTTACCAATATTTTTTATCTCTTCCTTTTCTGGCAATTTAAGGTCAATAAAATTATCCAAATATTTGCTCAATTCCTCAGCATTACCCGCTTTTAGCGCATTAACAATGGCTGTTGAATTGTCGAATCTTATAAAAGACATTAAAAATAGGCTGAAAGTAATAAAAAGTAATATTTTTTTCATTCTTGAAGTATGTATCAAATGTTTTTAGCTAAAAACATGCCAACCTATAACGCTTAATAAGTTTTAAATGAATAAAAAGAAAAGCTTCGCTTGTTCCGATAGGATTTTGACTTTTTGAATCAAACGAATCATTTTGCTTTAGGAAAAAATGATTTTTAACGCAATAAAATAAACTTTAAACTATAAAAATAGTTAGTTTTACCGCCATGAGTAAGAAAGCAATATTAATAATCATGGATGGTTGGGGACTTGGTCAAAGCAAAACTGCTGATGCCATCCAAAATGCGAACGTTCCATTCGTTACGTCATTATATAAAAAATACCCCAATAGTACCTTAGTTACCTGCGGAGAGGCAGTAGGATTGCCTGATGGTCAGATGGGTAATAGTGAAGTGGGACACCTGAATCTTGGTGCCGGAAGAATTGTATATCAAGAATTACAACGTATTAATGTGGCCATTCGTACAGGAGAGTTGGCAGAAAATCCAGTATTGCTAGAAGCTATTGCTTATGCTAAGGAAAATCAAAAACCCTTCCATTTATTAGGTTTAGTAAGTGATGGTGGAGTTCATTCTCACACCTCACACGTAAAAGCAATTGTTGATGTTTGTAAGGCACAGGGATTAACAGAAGTTTATGTTCACGCATTTACGGATGGTAGAGATTGTGATCCTAAGAGTGGATTGGGTTTTGTGAAAGGATTGCAAGACCATTTACAGGGTTCAGTTGGTTCTATTGCTTCAGTAACAGGTCGTTATTATGCGATGGATAGGGATAAGAGATGGGAAAGAGTAAAATTGGCTTATGATGCATTGGTAAACGGAATAGGCGAAGCAACTACCGATGTTATTGGTGCTATTGAAGCATCCTATACTGCGGGAGTTACCGATGAGTTTATCAAGCCAATCATTAATTCTGGTTTAAATGGCAAAGGAAAAATAAAGGCAGGGGATGTTGCCTTGTGTTTTAATTTCCGTACCGACCGTTGTAGAGAAATCACCAATGTATTGACTCAAGAAGACCATGCTGATTTAGGCATGTTTAAACTTGATTTACACTATACAACGATAACTGAATATGATAAGACGTTCAAAAATGTACATGTAATGTTCCAAAATGACAATCTAAATAATACTTTAGGGGAGGTTTTGGCAGCGCATGGCAAGAAACAGATTCGTATTGCTGAAACAGAAAAGTATCCGCATGTAACCTTCTTCTTTAGTGGTGGCAGAGAGAATGTGTTTGAAGGTGAAACAAGAATAATGGCTTCAAGTCCTAAAGTGGCTACTTATGATTTGCAACCCGAAATGAGTGCAAATGAACTAGCAGATAAGCTTATCCCCGAAATAGAAAAGGAATATGCTGACTTCATCTGTTTGAATTTTGCTAATGCAGATATGGTTGGTCACACAGGAGTTTTCAGTGCAGTTGTAAAAGCCGTTGAAACAGTAGATAAATGTGTAGAAAGGGTAGCAACTGCTGCATTAGAACATGGATATACGATTTTCCTCACAGCAGATCATGGAAATGCTGATTACATGGTAAATGAAGATGGAAGTCCTAATACGCAGCATTCATTGAATTTGGTTCCATTATTTGTTTTAGATAAAGATTGGCATGGTCATTTAAAGGCAGGGAAATTGGGCGACATTGCGCCTTCGATACTATCTGTTTTGGGATTACCAATTCCAAAAGAAATGACTGGTACAGTATTGTTGGACTAACGTTTAGAGTATATTATTAATTAAGGGGGCTGTTCCATTTTTGGAATAGCCTTTTTATTTGTATAGATTTTCTTGATATTCTTTAAAAATTGTAAGGAGATGTAAACTTATTAAATTGGGATAATTAATCTGAACTAATAGTATTGAGTAAAAAAACACACATAATTGAGCTACAAAGTGCTCAATTTTTTTTAATTTTATTCCTAATTTAGTTTGTTTCTTTTTGTATCATCTTTATTCCCTTATTTAAGGGATTGTTTAAGGATTTTGTTTTATAGAAGTTTGCATAAACAAATAAGTAGAGTTCTTTAACGTGAATTGTTGAAATATTGCAATTTTTCGTTGAAAAAGCTGCTTTTTAAAAGTTATTATAAAAGAATGAAAAGACCTAGAATTAATGTTTTACATGTCGATGATAGTTTCGAGGCTATCTATTTGATGCAGAATGCATTTGAAGAAGTTGATTTTGAGCATTCAATTTTTGTAGCTCAAAATGGATATGAAGCGTTGAATTATCTAAAAACTTCAGATGTTTATGATACTGAAACTATCCCTGATTTAATATTATTGGATATCAATATGCCTGTAATGGATGGATTTGAATTCTTGGATAACATTAAAATGGAAGAAAAAACCAAACATATACCCGTTATTATGTTTACCACCTCTTCTTCAACTACTGATGTAATGAAATCATATCAAAAACATGCGAATAGTTATATTGTGAAGCCAGGAAATTTGGATGAATACATGGATGTAGCTAATTCGATTAAATCTTTTTGGACAAATACAGCCTCATTGCCAAAAGGTGAAATGTTGTAGAATGGTTGTCGGATCTATAATTCAATTAAATAAGTAGAGGTTTCAAACCATCAATATTTGTGACTTTTTGAACGAGGATACACTAATATTCTTA
>CANCKV010000136.1 GCA_947378615.1 Chitinophagaceae bacterium
TATCCACTTCTCAAATCAGAAAGTTCTTTGGAGAAATCAAAAGGATTCAGGCTGACTTTGAAAATTCGAAAAATGAAATTGTTCTTCTTGACCCAAAAATTGCATACGCTGTTGGAAGGGCTAAAAAAGAAGGTGTTTCTAAAATTGAGGATTTTTACGGTCAGGTCAGTCCTTTGTTGAGGGAAATACATGAAGATAAGGCAAGGTTTAAAAACTTTGTAAACATCATTGAAGCAATCGTTGCTTATCACAAGGCAGCAGGTGGAAACTAAAACAAACAACATTTATAAAACTTTAAAATAATAGTAATGCAACTCTATAAAAAAATTATAAAAAGAGGCACTCTTACCCTGATAACAGGTTTACACATTGGCGATTCGAAAGAAACTACAGATATTGGTGGAGTTGATAGCCCCGTTGTGAGAAGAAAAGATAATAACGAACCTTACATCCCTGGAAGTTCTTTGAAAGGGAAAATGCGTTCCCTATTGGATATTGCACACGGACAAACGGATACTACAAGAAACGGTACACATATTATAGGTCAATTATTTGGCAACATAGATAAAGACAAGGGAACGCCTTCCCGTTTGATTGTGAGGGACGCCTATCTATCTCGTAAAAGTTCTCAAGTAATCAGCGAATCTGAATTTACGGACATGCCTTTTTCTGAGGTCAAATTTGAGAATATCATCAATCGAGTTAAGGGTACCGCAGAACATCCTCGACAAATAGAACGTATCCCCGCAGGTGCTGAATTTGAGGTTGAATTTATCATTAATATCATTGCTGACAGTGATAGCGAAGCAAAAACGAAAGAGGCAGATTTCAATCAATTGTTGAGTGCTGCTATCAAATTATTGGAAGACGATTACCTTGGAGGTAGTGGTTCGAGAGGATATGGACAGGTGAAATTTGCATGGAATACTCCTATTGAAAAAACAGTTGAACAATACCTACATGGATAATAATAAGTTGCATTTATACAAACTAAGTTTTTCCGCTCCCCTACATATTGGCAATGAGCGGGACGACAACTCATCGGGTAGTTCAATGGTGCATAGTGACACCTTGTATGCTGCCATATTTTTTGCTTGGGATAAATTGGGTAAGTCGGAATGGATTCCTACCGAACAAAAGAAAGAAACAGGATTTGCACTCAGCAGTCTATTCCCTTTTTATCAGGACAATTTCTTTTTGCCCCGTCCCTTGTATTCGCCCGAAATTGAATACAAGGAATTGGAAAGTACTGTCATCAGGAAGCAGATTAAAAAGGCTGCGTGGGTGGATACTGTCATTTTTCAGGATTCATTGAACGACCTCCCAATCAATTATCATGGGAATAATAATTTTTCCGACAGTTTCTGGTCTTCAAATCCCTTGCCCGAAAAGGCATTTATCACCTCGCAAGTGATGCCACGAGTTACGGTACCACGTGAGAATGGAGAAGACACGACTATCTTTTATATAGAAAGATTCTATTTTGAAAAAGACGCAGGTCTCTACTTTTTAGCCCAGTTTGACAAAATTGAACAGCAGCAACGGCTCGAAGCCGCTTTGAGACTTTTGGGAGATGAAGGATTTGGTACTGATAGAAACATTGGTCATGGTAAGTTTACTTTTGAGAAAAAAGAGGCTACCTTATTCAATTTTAATTTTACCAGAAAAAAGGGATTAGCTGTAAGCCTAGGTTTATATTGTCCTTTATCAAAGGAGGAAACCCAAACTATGTTATCAAAGAAAGCGGTGGGATATGATTTGGTAAAACGAGGCGGTTGGCTAAGCGAACCCTATCAAAGTTGGCGGAAGAAGAGTGTTTACATGTTTAGGGAAGGAAGTGTGCTTGGCATCAGCAATCCTAATTCTGTTTTTGCTTTGGGGGAAAATGTAGATGTCAACCCAAAAACTGTTCCTGTTCCACATCCTGTATGGCGTTGTGGTAAAACTATTTTCTTATCATTTTAATGGCATATCATGCTTAAATCACCTTTTATTTCTTTTAATTATCACGCAGAAGCTGTAACTCCAATTCATATTGGTGCATCTAAAGAAAATGACTATGCAGCAGGACAGGATTATTTTTATGAATCAGGAATTTATTATTTCATCCTAAAAAGGAGACTATATAAGACACTAACCAATCAGCAAGTTGCACAATATGCAAATGCGTTGGCGAACAATAATACACGGGATGCTGAAAGGGTATTGAGTCAAGCAGCAGATAAAGACCCCGATTTAGTATATCATTCTTCTGAATGCCCTTTTGAACCACAGCCTTCCATTAAAAAGCATATTGCGGATGGAATGGGAAATCTCATTATTCCTGGTAGTAGCCTCAAAGGAGCGATTCGGAGTATCATTGGTAAATACTTGATGCAAGAAACGAGACAAAACCGTTTTGATGAACGCGAATTGTTCGGTACCATAAACAATAACCTGATGCGCTACCTACAGGTTGGTGATATTGGGTTTACTCAAAAAGGAGAAGTGACACCATTCAAAATCTTTTCTGGCGATGTTCAGGGCGTTTATAAAAGAGAATTTGAAGGTATCGGCATGTGGAAGCATCAGCGAAATGGTGGTCACAATACTGCATTTAATTCAAGTGGATTTGTAACACATGCAGAGACATTGATTGAAGGGGCAAGTTCGATGGTAAGGCTCAATTGGGCAGATGAAATATTCAAGGCTGTCCCCGATGCTTTAAAGCATACAAATGCTCGTTTTTATGATTATTATAAGGATAATAAATGGTTGAAAATCGCTCAATCCCACACTAGGGAATATCTTGAACAAGAAATTGCTTTCTTTGAAAAGTTCCCTAATAATCACTTTAAGGGTGCGATTAATTTGTTGGATGGATTAATCGAACAAAACGATTCACCTAACACCGCACTTATCCGTTTAGGTGCAGGCAGCGGCTTTCATGCAATTACGGGCAATTGGAAGTATAAGAGTCATATTGAAACCGAACAGGCATTTGATAAAAGAAATAAAAAACTAATGGAAGCCATATTATATAAAACTAGGAAGGTGGGATTTTATGAAGCAGATAATAAAACATATAAACAATTTCCAGGCTATTTGAAGTTGACCTATCAGCCTTAAACAAATTAATATTATGAAAAACATTTTAGTCATCACGCTTGGTAATAGCGAAATACAAATACCTGCACAAGTAGGGTATGGCTTTAGGATTGATGAAAAAAAATTATTAGTCAAAGATGGACTTCCTTCTATTAAAATAAGAGAGAATCGAAACTATCATGATTTTTACCTCTTAACTAGTCCTCGACATGATGGAAAATTGATAAGTGAAAATTATCCTGACTTCAAGGATATTCTTCATTATCCGCTGATAACCCCCTTACTCAATTACCTGTCCGACCATCAGCTTATCTTTGATGAAGTTTGGTGGGTATTTACAAATCAAGAAAAGGAAGTGCCGCATTTTCAGTTTAATGACACACTTCATTACAGGACTATCCTGCAAAAACATTTTCAGGAAAAGTTCCCTTCTGTAACCTACAAGGATTATGCAATTACGGAGGATGTTAAGAATATAGATGCTCAATACACTAGCTTTTATGGAAGGGCTTTGGAATTGTTGAAGGAGAAAGAACAGATTGCTAATATCTACTTGTTGCCACAAGGGGGGATTGACCAAATTAATCATGCACTGACCCTACAACTGATTCAGTTATTTAAGGAGAAGGTACATATTTATCAATGTGCCGAAAAATCGGCAGTGGTGGAACTACAGTTTACCAACTTATTTCTATCCGACTTGACCAAACAAAATATCATCAAGCATATCAAGGATTATGATTTTGATAAGGCAACAGGAATAATATTAAGTAACCAATATTTGAGCATTCTTTCAGACTATGCAGCCAAACGATTATCATTATTGCATAAGAATATTGACGATGTAAATGTAGAGGAGGCATATAAAATTAATTGGACTTCATTAACCAATTTAGAACAAAAGAAAATTAAGTTGACCGATTTGGTATATGCTTTTAAGATTGAGATGTTTCAAGGGAAATATAATGAAGCATTGATAAAGTTATTTGTGATAGCCGAGAATATGTATAAATTGAGGTTGGGTAATTACTTTGGTGAAGATATTGGACTTTATTTCAACAAAGAATTAAGGAATAAAGATGACATTAATGAACCATGGAGGAATTTTTTGAAAGTAAATTTTGGAGAGAAAAGATTCAATGATTTAATAAAGAAAAAAGTAATTATTGTGAATCCTAACACCTTTACGGAGGTCTATTTATTCCGTTGGTTGATATCTGATAAAGGAATGAAATTTTCACTTAATGAAGAGGAAATAAAAAGAATGCATGGTATCATAGAAGATATGAAGAAAGAAAGAAATGATATTGCACACAGTTTGGGTTCTATAACAAAGAAAGAAATTGATTATTTATTAACAAAGAAGAACTCTTCAATAGATGAGTTGTATCAATTTATTGATACCATTGTAGAAACTCAATCCTTTGGGATATTTAACGAAATTCAGCAACGGATACTACATTTTTATGGAGAATCCTCCTAGACCTGACAGGTTTTTGAAATCTGTCAAATCTGAATGGTCAACAGTTCTTTGAAATATTGGTAAATAAAAATATAGACCTCATCCATTACAACAAGGATTATGAGATTTTTCATCAATCATAATAATATAAAAATAGTTTCTTATGCATCTTGTCATCAATTCTTACGGTGCTACACTTCAAAAGGAAAATGGGCTTTTCCTTATCACCTCCCCCGATGGTCAACAAAGTTTTCCGCCCGAAAAAATCAGGTCAATCAGTATCAGTAAGGCTGCACGTATAACAAGCGATGCCGTACTACTCGCCATCAAACACGAAATTGACCTGCTGTTTGTAAACGACTTCGGCAAACCCGAAGGTCGGGTGTGGAGCGTGCAATATGGTAGCATTAGTACAATTAGGAAAGCACAACTCGAATTTTTATACAGTCCTTCCACCCTGTCTTGGGTAAAGGACTTACTAATTGAAAAGATTAATAATCAGATTGCCTTGTTATTAGCTTTTCAACCTGCTAAAGAAGTGCTGCCACAATTTAATATTATCCGTTTTGCCATCAACAGTATGGAAGATTACAAACAGAAAATAAGAAAGACAGAGTCCGAAAGTCTTTCCGATGTGGCAGCATCCCTTAGAGGATGGGAAGGTGCTGCTGGAAAAAAGTATTTCGGGGCAATTGCATCCCTTATGCCTACTGCCTATCAATTTGAAAATCGGACAAGGCAGCCTGCCACCGACAAGTTCAATGCACTACTCAACTATGGATATGGTATGCTTTATGGCAAAGTAGAAGGGGCTTTAATAAAAGCAGGTATTGACCCGTATTGTGGCATCTTTCATCGCGACGATTTCAATAGACCCGCACTTGTTTTTGATTTTATCGAAAAATATAGGATGTGGATTGATTACGTCGTCATTCAGCTTGCCTTGCAAGAAGCAATTCCTGACGATTGTTTTGAAATTGACCTTATCAATGGATGTATGATTGAAGCACTTGGAAAACGGATTTTGATTCAAAGTGTCAACGATTATCTCTCCGAAATAATCAACATGGGCGGTAAAGAACGAAGCAGACAAACACACATTGATTTGGATGCTCAACAGTTAGCTCAATTTTTTATTCAGAAGGCAGATGCCAATAGGTAAATCTATGATACTAATCACTCTAACTAAGGAATGTAATTAAAATAAATTGAGCAAATTGTCTCTCATGTAAGTACGTTTTTTACTTATAACGTACAACTTATAACGTACAACTTCCTAATCATAATTCATCACGCTAAATCATTATTTTATGTTGATGGCTGGCAAAAACTTATTACAACAAAATGACCCTTTACATACTGTAACATTACAAAGAATAATAGAGGGTATAAAAAATTCGGATGGAGAACTCGCTCACAGGGTTGCACAACTTCGAACCCTAAAAATGATGGACGAAAATCAGTATCGCCGTTTGAAAACACAATTGCCTTATCTGGTAACAAGTGTGTTTTCTCCAGCTATCAGGCGAAAGGAAAATTTCGCATTTGCTTATTATTTTATGCTCGACCTAGACCATGTATTTGCTTCTGGGAATAATATTCAAACGATAAAAAAACAACTCTCAATCGACAAAAGGATTGTATTGATGTTTCTTTCCCCTAGCAATGATGGATTGAAACTATTGTTTCAATTTGCCAATAAAATACATGATGCCAGTTATTATTCCATTTTCTATAAGCAATTTGCACTTCGATTTGCAGCTCAACATCAATTAGAGGGATTGATTGATATAAAGACAAGTGATGTATCTCGCTGTTGCTTTTTGAGTCATGACCCAGATATATGGGTGAATGAAACCGTGGAATTGATAGACAGTAATCAATATTTAGATAAGAATGATATCAATGGATTTGACAAAATTCAGAAAGCAATAAAGGAAGAAACAAACTTGCAAAATGAAAAGTTGGAGACATTGGAAATTCCAAAGTCCAAGCAGGTGGCAATAACAGATGACATCTTGTTTCGAATAAAGGCAAGAATAAACCCCTTGAAAGCGAGGAAACCTGAAAAGATAGCCTTTCAACCAGCAGCATTAGAATTGATTTGGGGTAAACTGACACTGTATCTTCTTGAAATGGAAATGCCAATAGATAAGATTACGCCCATTTCTTATGGCAGACAAATTCATGTAAAAGCAGGTAACTTATGGGCTGAACTGAATATATTTTATGGCAAGCGTGGATTTAGTGTGGTGCCCACTACAAAAACAGGTAGCAGTGCCGATTTAGCCAAAGTAGCTCATGACGTCCTTCTACAATTTTTTAATGAACAAGGGTTTTAACAATTACGAATTACGAATTAATAATTAACCATTAATAATTAACCAATAATAATTAACCATTAATAATTGATAGAATGGCAAAGCCAAAGGACATAGAGATTGATTTAAGGGAAAAGCTTCAAAAGCTAAAAGAAGCAGGCATTACAATTCCTCCCGATAAATCAGATTTGGATACGGAGGATGTTTTGCAACCCTTACCCATTCGGATACAGCAAATACTAGGTATCATTAAAAGTAAACCCCAAAAGGCGACCACTATGAATTATATAATATTGTATGATATAGAAGAAGATAAAGTGAGGAAGTTGGTAGCAAAATATTTGTTACAAAAGGGATGTGTACGCATTCAGAAATCTGTTTTTATGGCAAATACTTCACACGAAAAGTTTCAGGAACTCCACAATACGCTAAAAGATATCAATAGCTATTACGAAAATAGTGATAGTATAATAGTGGTGCCGATTAATGTAGCAGATGTAAGAAGTATGAAATTGATAGGTAAGAATGTGAATATCGACATATTGACCGACCCTCCAAACACACTTTTTTTCTGATAATATCTAATCAAGTCATTTGTTATTCTATATTTGAGCCAATAACAAGGAATTTTAAGTATTTAAAAATGGCTGTATTGTATGAAATATCGGTTTATGACACAATAAAGTATTTAATTTTCAATCATTTAGAGAATAAAGACCCATTGGGCTACATCCATTAAAATAAGGATTAAGACTGACAACTATAAGAAGGGAGAGCGAATAGCTCAACTCCCATTGGGCTACATCCATTAAAATAAGGATTAAGACTGAAT
>CANCKV010000137.1 GCA_947378615.1 Chitinophagaceae bacterium
AATGTCAGTTGGTTAGGACTCACATATTTGGGAGTAGATGCACGCTTTCTGGTGCCTGTTGATGAATTCATTTGCAGCTAAGTTAAAAAAAATAGCTTAAAACTCATACTAGTAAAGGATTTCTTAGTTATTGAGCAAGCCCTAATTAATAAACAAATAGAGCATTAATTAAAAGGAAGTGTAGTCAAATAATGGCTGCACTTCTTTCTTTAAAAGTATTATCATTTGGTAGCTATACAGTACTTTTATCCTATTTACACTTTTCCTCAAAACTCTAATTTCATATTTCATAACCAATATTCCCTTTCTTTTCCTTTACTTTGTCGCAATTCCTCGGGGTGCTACTTTGCAAAGTGATAGTTTCACAATGTAAAAGCTGAGATAATACCCGTAGAACCTGAACAGGGTAATGCCTGCGAAGGGAAGGCGTCACTCTATTACAACGTTCTCTCCTCTTAGCGACTTTTATTCTGTTCCCACAATTTTTCTAACTTTTAAAACAAAAAGAAATGAAACAATTCTTGGGAACAATGGCTGCAATCATTATCAGCCTTTATTCCATTGCACAGCAAACAAACAAGTCGTCCGTAAGCGGAACAGTAATTGACGCAGTAACTAGGAAGCCTCTTCCTGCTGCAAGTGTTAAACTCGGTAATTCCGTTGTGATTGCCGATGATGAAGGGAGGTTTAAATTTATAAAAGTAACTATTGGGTTGCAAAATCTCACTGCATCTAGTATTGGCTATCTAGAATCTACCCAACAAATTGATGTGAATTCTACTACAAATGGTCTTGTCATCTCGCTTCAGAATTCTCCACTTTATCTACAGGCTTTAGAAATTAAGTCATTGAGGGCAAGTGACAAAGCTCCCTTTACAAAGACAAATCTTGGTAAGGAAGAATTGGCTAAAATCAATCTAGGTCAAGATTTGCCATTTTTGCTGAATCAAACTCCGAGTACTGTCGTAGCTTCTGATGCAGGAAATGGCGTGGGTTATACCTATCTCAAGATTCGAGGTGTAGATGCAAGTCGTACTAATGTAACATTAAATGGAATTCCCTATAACGATGCAGAGAGTCAAGGTACCTATTTTGTTGATTTGCCCGATTTTTCTTCTTCCACAAGTTCTATTCAAATACAAAGAGGTGTTGGTTCGTCATCGAATGGTACAGGTGCTTTCGGGGCAAGTATTAACTTGCAAACCAATGAATTCAATGAAAAGGCTTATGGAGAAATCGATAATAGCTATGGTTCTTTCAATACAATCAAGAATACCGTTAAAGTAGGTAGTGGACTAATTAATGACCATTTTACTGTAGATGCACGATTAAGTCGAATCAAGAGTAATGGATATATGGATAGGGCTGCCACAGATTTGCAATCCTTTGCTTTTTCGGCTGCCTACATCGATAAGAGTTCATCCCTACGTTTTAATGTTTTTTCTGGAAAAGAAAAGACTTATCAGGCTTGGTATGGTGTTCCTGAGGACAGTTTGCAACTAAATAGAACGTATAATCCAATGGGTGATGAATACAATGGGAAATTCTATCCAAATCAAACAGATAATTATCAGCAAAATCATTATCAACTATTTTTTAATCACTCATTTAATAGTAAGTGGTCTTTCAATACTGCCTTTTTCTATACTCAAGGAAAAGGATATTATGAAGAATATCAATCGTGGGCATCTTATTCCACGTACAATTTACCTAACCCTCAATACGGAAAGGAATCTGTTAGTACAACTGATTTGGTTAGGCAGCAATATTTAGATAATAAGTTTTATGGGCAAATCGGTGCCATACAATATAAGGAACTAAATAATGAAATCACTCTAGGAGGAAGTTGGACTAGATATGAAGGCGGTCATTATGGAAATGTAATTTGGGCACAAAATGGGGGTATCGATAAGGACTATCAATATTATAACAATGCTGCATTGAAGGCAGATGCGAATGTATATGTTAAGTGGGAACACAAGATTACTAATAATCTTCAATTTTATGCTGATTTGCAATATAAATACGTGTTTCATAGAATGAATGGCTTTGATAGTGATCCATTCGGAAATCAACGGATTGTAAGCAATGACTTTAATTTTGTTAACCCCAAATTAGGTATCACTTATACTAATAATGGAGTGCAATTTTTTGCTAGTTGGGCCGTTGCAAATAAAGAGCCAAATCGTACTGACTTCCAATTTGCCCCGAATTTTACCCCAAAAACTGAAACACTGAATGACTTTGAATTAGGTGTTGAAAAGAAAACAAATACATATAGTTATGGGGCAACATTATATTATATGAATTACAAAGACCAATTAGTATTAACGGGGAAATTAGATGATGTTGGCTATCCTATTAGGATAAATACTCCCCAAAGTTACCGTTTGGGAATCGAACTGCAAGGGGGGATTGTTGTAAATAATTGGCTTAATTTTACTGGCAACTTAACCATTAGTAGTAATCAAATTAAGAATTTTACAGAACATATCTATAGTTATGATGCAAACTATAGTGTTATTTCAGGTTTTGACTCTGTAGTTTCTCATACAAATACAACTATTTCTTTCTCTCCAAGTAAGGTCGCTTCAGCAAGTATCAATCTGTTGCCTTGTAAACAATTAGAATTAAGCTTTTTGAGCAAATATGTTGACAGGCAGTATTTGGATAATACGGAGAAGAATAGTCGTAGCTTAAGTGATTATTTTCTTGAAGACTTTAGGGCAATTTATTCTCTTCATGGTAAGCTTCTAAAAGAAACGAAACTTATTTTGCAAGTAAATAATATCTTCAACAGACTTTATGAGCCAAATGGAGCAACTTATCCAGGCGTATATAGTGGTTCATATTCAAATAGCAATTACTATTTTCCAATGGCAGGAACGAATGTAATGGCTGCAATTAATATAAAATTGTAAGAAGGGAATAGTTGGGAGGTGTTATTAATGCACCGTTGAGTCCCCTAATAAGGGGTTATTCAACGGTGCATTTTATTTTAGAAATGTTAAACTAATAAGCGATCAACCTCTAGTTCAAAATGAACCAATAGCATTCAAGCGCCACTTGTTATATTTGAAATCTAAATAAATAATTATGGAAAAGAAAAATTGGCACGACAAACACAAAGAGTCATACACTTTTGGAGATAAAATTGCAGATTCAGTTGCAAATGGGATGGGATCTTGGGCATTTATCATTTGGCAAACTATCATAGTGGTAATTTGGATGATATTGAATGTCGTAGGCTTTATGTATCATTGGGATGTATATCCATTTATCTTATTGAATTTGATTTTTTCTACACAGGCTGCGTATGCTGCACCAATTATTATGATGTCGCAAAACAGACAAAATCAACGGGATAGAATACAAGCTCAAATGGATTATCAAACGAATCTTGATGCCAAAAAAGAAATCGAAGCGCTTCAATTACAGATAAGTAAACTTGAAATTGAAAAGTTAGATATGATACTTGAATTGCTGAAGAAGAATGGTTAGTTATTAGTGGTTCGTTATTAGTTATTATTAGAGTATGAACTATGAGTAATGAAAAGAGATCTGTTATGAATTTTGAAGATTAATAATTTTCTACTACCACTAACCACTAATAACTATTCACTAACTTTTAAAAAGCGTTGTCGCACTTGCTTGTGCAGTACAGGTGACAACGAGATCGTTGATGCAAACATGTGGAGGTAAGGTGGCACAATAAAACGCAATATCAGCAACATCGTTTGCATGCAAAGGAATGTATCCATCATAAACGGAAGCTGCCTTTTGGTCATCTCCTTTGAATCTTACTATAGAGAACTCAGTATCTGCCGCTCCCGGATGAATCGCAGTAACTTTAATCCGATGGGGTACTAAATCAATCCGCATTGATTTACTAATCGCATCTACTGCCTGCTTTGTAGCACAATAAACATTACCTCCTTGATATACTTCCTTTGCTGCAATAGAACCTAGATTGATAATATGACCTCCTTTGTTTGCTATCATTAAAGGAATTACAGCCTTGCTCACATACAACAACCCTTTTATGTTCGTATCGATCATTGTTTCCCAATCGTCAAGATTAGCATTTTCGAATGAATCTCTTCCTAAAGCTAGTCCTGCATTATTTATTAACACATCTATACTTCGCCATTCTGAGGGTAGATTTTCTATTATATTAAATACTGAGTCTTTGACTTGTACATCAAAAACAAGTGGCAATACTTCAACAGCAAATTGTCGGTTTAAATTATTCGCAAGCTCTACAAGGAGGTTTTCTCTTCTGCCTGTGATTATACAGTTATAATCAGCAGCAGCAAATTTTTCTGCCATTGCCTTCCCAAATCCTGATGTTGCCCCTGTTATTAATACTGTCTTATTCATCTTCAAAAATTGTTAATGGTTAATTATTAATGGTAATTATTAATTGAAACATTTATTAAAAACACTCTTTAGGAAACATATAATAGCACCCATTAACATCTAATAATTAATGTTTACCTAATAAGTACAATAGTTCCCTTTTGGAAAACACTAGTTCCTAAGTAATTTGTTCCTTGAACCATATAAACATAAGTACCTGCAGGTTGGTTCACTCCCTGATAAGTTCCATCCCATCCTTCACCAATTTGAGATGTCGTAAAGAGCAGTTGTCCCATTCTATTAAATACACTGAAATAATGAAGATTCAATATGCCAACAGGAATTGGGTTGATTTTATCGTTTACGCCATCCCCATTAGGTGTAAAAGCAGAGGGAACAAAAATCTCAGGGGGTGTTTTATATACCAATACTTTAATTGTATCTAAGGCATAGCATTGTTTTGGATTTTTGATGGTAGCTCTCACCTGATATATAATAGAATCCACTGTTATTGGATAGATACCTATTGGATTGAAGATCTCTGAATTGTTAAGATATCTATCAAATCCATAGATATTTGTCCAGCGATATTGCGTTGTTATGGTATCAATATTTCCATTTACTTTTAATTGTAAAGGTTGATTATAAACTACTGAAGTGTCGTTTCCTGCATTGATGATTACTTGTGGAATAACTGCAATTTTAATGGTATCCGTAAAGGGTTTAGGACAAGTATTTTTTTTGGTGTAATATGCAGTAAGGTAATAGTTTGTGGTTGAATCAGGAGTAACAATAGGGGAGAGGGTGAGAGAATCGCTTAGCGTCTCTGTTGGCGACCATTTATAAGAATCTCCTACTATCGAAGCATGAAGCTGAATGTTTCCATTATAACACACTGAATCATCTTTTCCTGCATTTGCAAAGGGAAAAGGATAAACGAAAATAGTTGTGGTATCCTTTGCAAAACATTTATTGCCAAGATTTGCAAAAACATAATAATTAGCAGGACTAACTAAAGGTTTTATTAAAGGATTTTGTACGGGATCAATTGTTTCACCTGTATTGCTTGTCCATTTCAATTTTATTCCTCGTTTATCAGTATGGGTATCTGCAAATAGCCGAATTGTATCGGTCTGACAAATGTTTGTGTCAGGTCTAGTAGTTACAGAAATATGGGCTAAGGTATATACTAACACGGAATCATTAACAGCGCATCCGTCATCAGTCAAAGAGATATAAAATTTATTCTTAGCATTTTTCGGATGAACTAAGGGGGTTGATGAATTGGGATTAATGATTGAATCTTTTGGAGTCCAAGTGAATTTGGGTGTACCACTTGGATTAGAAATACTAGCCGATAATTGTAACGTATCAACATTACAAATTAAAGTATCCCTGAAGGGGAGATTTAGTAAGGGTTTTTCTCTCACAATAATAGTTTTGGTAATTGTATCCATACACCCATTATTATCCTCAGCAATGAGAGTAACTTCTTTAGCTCCAATTGTTGCGTATTTGTATGAAGGATTCTTTATGGAAAATGTATCTGCCTTTGTTGAAGTATCCCCTAAATTCCAATGCCATTTATATACCTTTCCATACTTGCTATAAGTAGAATCAAAAAAGTTATATGGATTAAGGACACAGCTACTCTTCACTAAAAAATTAGCTTTGAAGCCCGGGAAAACTCTTACAGAAGACTTTGCAGAATCAATACAACTTCCCGATCTGACAAAAAGATGTAGTTGAAAAATTCCTGTATCGCCATATTCATGAACAGGCATAGGTAAATAAGAAGTGTCTTTTGAATGAGCTGCAGTGTCACCAAAAATCCATTGATAGGAAGTAATATTTGAAGATGTGGATTCATTGAAAAATGTAAAATTCAAACCATTACAATTAATATAGGAGGGTTTTAAATCTGCTGCCGAAAGGGAACAGTCTGCAACTGTGATATGTATTTCTTTTCTGCTGACTCCAATCAATACTCCATTCCTAAATTCGGAAACACATACTGCAATTACATAATCGCCTACAACTTTAGGTGCTGTGCCAGAAATGATGCCTGTAGTTGCATTGATGGAAACTTTGGTTCCCAAAGGAAATTCGCCGCCAAATTGAGGCGAAATGTAAGGGATAGACGTGTAAGGCGGATTAGATGCAGGATTAGGTGCAGTGCCAAGACTACTTGGATCTGTGGAATAAAAACCACCTAATAATCCATTGCAAAACGAATACGAAAGGGAGTCATTGTCAGCATCAATCGCATGGAAATCAATTGTAAAAGGAGAGCTGAAACAAATAAGGGAAGTGTCTTTTTGAACAAAGGCAGGACTGCTATTAGCACGATAGGAAACACCATTGATGACTCCTGGAATCTGATTTGAATAGGTAATACCTACTTGCCCTGAATTAACAACATTTTCAATGCCTGCAATTCTACAGCATCTTTGAACAGCCAAAATGTATCCTGCTTCATTATCTGAGAGATTGACAACTGTTTGGTATTTGTTAATCAAATAGCATACAGGTGGATTGTTGTTAATGCATGGGTCATAAGTAGTTTTATTTAGGATGACACTTCCATTCTTTACAGAATCAACGTTGATATTATCTATTAATTTATTAGTTCCCGCATCGAAAATACCTAAATGTACAATTCCATCAATTTGCCCTGAACCTGAACTACATAAAATATATTGGTAAACGGTAATTCTATATTGACTCGTTTTATTGATATCATCATGACTAAGATATTCGTATTGTATCCATCCCCCCTTCAGATGTGCGGCATCCACTGTTTTTTGTAGTCCAATTAACAGTAGTATCAAATACAATATCTTTTTCATAATTCCATTATGCTGATGAGATAAACTTCACTGAAATTTATCAATTCACAAATTTAACAACTAGTTAAAGTTGTTTTTTAATTGCTACCAAGCTTTTAACAAATTAATTTCTCAATAAACTCTTTTATTGCAAAATTTAACTTTTCAGAAGCCTCAAACATGCTTGAATGTGCTGCATCTTTAATAATATGTATCATACAAACGGGAGGAAGACTTGCCTGTGCTAACAAATCATGTACAGGCACCGCAATATCTTGTTCACCTGCTACAATTAATACGGGCTTTGCCGCATTCCTCAAAACATTAGTTCTATCAGGTCTTGCAATCATTGCCCTATAATAACATTGCAAAGTCTTTGTTTCAAATTTTCTCGTTCTTTCTATGTATGCTTCAACTTCATCAGGATGCTTCTGCTTGAAGTCGGAGGTAAATAAGTTAGGGATACTTGTTTTCAAGAAGTCATATCCAC
>CANCKV010000138.1 GCA_947378615.1 Chitinophagaceae bacterium
ATGTAAAATAAGGCGCAAAGATAAAAAATGTAATTGTAATAATGAATTAAAAATAAATAATCTTTAATTTTAACAAACAATTTTTGATTATAATATGTCCAATTAGTATTGTTTTTCCTAGATAGTGAGTTTAATTCACCAATAAAAACCCGAAAATTGTCATTTTACAAAACGGTCTAGTATTATAATTCGTAATAAATAATCACTTTTTACCGATTCAATTATTCATACGCTTTCATTTTCGACAATTCTTTTCAAAAAACTGAAACTTTTTGCAATTCTATTTATCGTCAATACGTCTTTGTTTCCGCCTGTCCCTATGCTTTAATATGGGAACTTTGCTTTCGGTTCCTTTTAAAATTCTAGAGATATTCTTTTGGTGGGTCAATACAATCATTGCTGCAACAAGAACGGCAAATATTCTGTATAGTTGTTCATGTTCGTTGAATATGAATAAAATAAATACCATAAATGAAACACCTGCTAGAATAGAACTCAATGAGACAAATCGAGTAAAAAAAAGTACGGCCAAAAAAACACCTACACAACATAAGGCTACAATCGGTTGAATAGCAACCGCCATCCCAAATAACGTAGCAACACCTTTTCCGCCTTTAAAATTTGCCCATATTGGAAAAATATGTCCTAATACTGCCGACAATCCTAACCCAATCATGAAATTTGTTCTTGCGGCCTCGTGTGTGAGATAATAAGGGATAAAAACATATAAAGAGGTGCCAATAATTCCTTTCACCATATCAACAATCATCACGAATGTTCCCCATTTCTTTCCTAGAACCCTGTAAGTGTTTGTAGCACCTGCATTCCCACTACCGTATTCGCGAATGTCAATGTCGAAAAAGTACCTGCTTACCCAAACTGAGGTGGGAACAGAGCCAATTAAGTATGAAAAAATAGCCAATAATACTTCCGTCATTATTTAAGTCAGTTATGAGTTAAATACAAATATACAAACAAATTAAAAAAGATTATTAATCAAATTCTTAAATTATCTAGATACCTCAAATTGAATGGCTATCCACTTGTCCTTTTTAATGGTTTTAATATGTTTCCAACCCTTCTGTTTAGTTGCTTCTAAAATGTCTTTTTCATCTTCCTCAAGTAATCCACTTAAAAGAATGATACTCTTTGATGCTGCATCTTCTGATAACGCATCAATATTTGAGAGGATAATGTTCTTATTTATATTTGCTAATACAATATCAAATTTTCTATTGGTGATAGCAGTATCCGCCTTTGATATCTTAATATGCTGAGTATTGTTTCTCTCAAGATTTTCTAGAGAGTTTTCAATACACCATTCATCATAATCTACAGCTTCAATATCGGATGCACCTAATTTTTCTGCAAGAATAGCAAGGATTCCCGTTCCTGTTCCAAAATCAAAGACCGACTTGTTTGTAAATTCTATATCCCTCATAAGTAACATCATCATATAGGTTGTAGCATGATGTCCTGTTCCAAAACTCATTTTTGGAGTGATAACAATTTCATGTGTTACATTTTTTATAGTCTCATGAAAATTGGCTCTTATTCCAACAAAGTCTTCAACCGAAATAGGACTGAAATTACTCTCCCAAAGTTCATTCCAATTCTGTTGAGGAATTTCCTTTTGACTAAACTTAAGACTATACTTATTCACTATTAAATCAAGTGCTTCCTTATCAAAAGAATTTTCTGAGGAAAAGGCTTTCAGTCCTAAGTCTGTTTCTTCAAAACCATCAAATCCAATAGCAGACAATTCAGCGATCAATAGGTCTTTTAATACTGCATCTAGCGTAGCAATTTCAATTTCTGTATAATTCATTTTTTTTTCTTTTCTGCCATAATAATTTACGGAACGCAAAACTATAGATTGAAAATTAATAATCGATAATTTTAATTCGTTAACTATTCATGTTTAGTTTTTATAGTTTCTTTCATTCGACTTATTGACCCAATTAATTGCCTTAACCTTTTTAGTAAAAAAATGTTTATTTGCATTAAAAGGAGTTTATGAAGTTGAGATTGTTCATTTTGATTTTTTCGTTAAGTATAACATTTCTATCTTGTAACAAATCATCTACTATTAAACCTGTAACAGCAAAAGTAATGTTAAACGTTCCTTATGGCAATGACACTCTACAGACAATGGACATTTATTTACCTGCAAATAGAGACTCAACCACAAAGGTTTTACTTTTCATACATGGCGGTGCTTGGCAGAGCGGTGATAAAAAAGATTTTAATTCTTATGTAGATACGTTTCAAAAAAGGTTGAGTGGTTACGCCATTTTTAATTTGAATTACAGATTAGCCAATCCCTCCACTTCAATCACAAATTCTTTTCCCACACAAGAAAAAGATATATTTTCAGCCACTCAATTCATTTTCAACAATGAAAATAATTATCTTATATCAAACAATTGGTGCATTTTAGGTGCAAGTTCAGGTGCACATTTAGCCATGTTGCAGGCCTTTAAGAATAATCAATTAATAAAGCCAAAAGTGGTGATTGACCTTTTTGGTCCAAATGATATGGCTGATTTATATAATTTCTACAGCAATAACAGTCTGATACAATACGGACTTTCATTGTTGTTAAATGGCACGCCTACTACTAATCCAAGTTTGTATTCCTCATCAAGTCCTATTAATTATTTAACCAAATCAAGTCCGCCTACATTAATCTTGCATGGTGGCTTAGATGATGTAGTGCCGTACAGGGAATCAGTCAATCTGCATAATAAATTATCTAGTTTGGGCGTCCCCAATAAATATGTTTTTTATCCAAATCAAGGACACGGTCAATTCACAGGAACTGATGATATTGATTCACATAATCAAATTGTTTCCTTTATCAAAAATTATATGCCTTGATTCCATAACATCACTAAGAAATTATTCTGATTTCTCCTAGATTCTAATGACGGAACTTATGGGTGATTCCCATTTCCAAAGAAGTCAATTGATGAATCGATATTATTTAGTCATAATGATTTGGGTAATATTTTGATTAATAAAATTACTAAATGATAATACCTTGAACCACTTAGGCAATAGCCCGAGCAATTAAAAATATTACCGCAGCCACTCCTGTACTAGCCTGAATGACAAAATATATTGCCTCAGTCGTTGCGGTGCTAGCCAGAGTGAATAAAGATATTGCCGCAATTTTTGCGGCACTTGCCTGCTATTTTCAAGATAACAGATTTTTAGATAAATATTTTCAATTGAGATACTATTAGGGAAAAAGCCTCTCAAATCATCATAATATCAAATCTGAAAGGCTCAAGATAAATGGTAATAGCCTAACTGATAGGGCATAAATAGAGTCAACTTAGCAGCAATTTAGTTTCAGAAGAGATCTAATGAAAGAATACATTCTAAGCAGCATATTTCGAAATATCAATATCTACGGGATAGCACAGGATAGTTAATAGTATGTGCATAGTACTTTAGTCGCCAATTTTAATATTTACAGATAGAATTTTAATAGCCTTAAAATTAATTATGTTACCATGAATAGAATAATCAAGTGTGCACTTTTTTTCATCGTATTAAGTTATTCGGTGAATATCTTTTCTCAAACAGTTTATTATGTAGCAACAAACGGTAGTGATAAAAATACAGGCACAAGTTTAATTAAACCATTTGCCACTCTTGCAAAAGCTTTAAAGGCTGTTGTTCCTGGTGATACTATTTATTTAAGAAGTGGTGTTTATGTTAGTTCTAGTACCATTAACATTACAACATCAGGCACAGCAGCAAAGCATATAACCTTATCGGCTTACAAACCCGATTTAAACACGACTTTCAACAATAACAAGCCTGTACTTAACTATTCAGTCGCCTTTGCTAAAGCCTCCTCTTCCGAGCGTGGTGTGCAACTACAGGCTGACTATTGGAATATATATGGAATTGTAATTGATTATGCAGGTGATAATGGGATGAATGTTTCTGGTCATCATTGCAAAATAGAATTCTGTACTTTTAGTCATAGTAGAGATAGCGGACTTCAGTTAAATGGTGAAGCTAGTTCTGACTCAATTATCAATTGTGATTCTTATAATAATGCCGATATGGGATCAGGAACAACGAGTAATGGGGGAAATGCCGATGGTTTCTCTGCAAAAATGGATATTGGTGATTCAATTTATTTTAGAGGTTGTAGAAGTTGGGGCAACTCGGATGATGGTTGGGATGGTTATTTGAGACCTTCTGCAACTAGTCCACAAAATAATGTATCATGGTTTATGGAAGATTGTTGGGCATTTAGAAATGGCTACTATTGGCTTGATGGCACAACAACTACGTCAATGAATGGAAACGGATTTAAAACAGGTGGTAGCGATACAAAGGACTTGGCACATAATTGTTATATGAAAAAGTGCTTGAGTTTTTTCAATAAGGCAAATGGATATGACCAAAACAGTAATGCTGGAACAATTGCTATGTACAATTGTACCTCTTACGGAAATCTTGGTTCTAGTATATTTATGTCTAGTTCTGTAGCGGATTCTAATTATTATCCAGGCTCTCGCCTTATACTAATAAATAACTTATCTCTAGGAGGTTCTGTATCAACAAAAGCAAGTGTAGCAAGACCAATAACCAATCTCACTAACCTTTTTAGTAAGTCTGCTACTAGCAATGAAATACTATCATTTGATACAACAGGTGTTTGTGGAGCAAGGGGCCTTGACGGAAGTTTGCCTGCTTTAAATTTCATGCACTTAAATACGGCAGCCACACAACCATTTACAATCATTGACAAAGGAACAAAGTTGGATACTGTCGTATATCATGGGACAGTGGGTATACCGTATATTGGCAATGCGCCTGATTTAGGATGTTATGAATCAAATTATGTAGTTACAACACCTGTTAAGCTTGTATTTTTTTCTGCTTCTGCTCAAAAAGATGAAGTGACACTTAATTGGAATTCTGAATCTGAAATAAATAACAGGGGTTGGGCTATAGAAAGAACAACTAACCCTGATGTGGCGACTTGGACTCAGATTGGTTTTATTGATGGTAGCAATAGTGGGATCGCAAATAATAGCTATACGTTCAATGATAAAAATGTTTTCCCAAACATCTATTACTATCGGTTAAAGCAGTACGATTTTGATGGAACTTCTACTTATAGTAATGTTATTAGCGTAAACTTGCAGTCTGATGACTTGCAGTTATCTGTTTATCCTAATCCTTTTGGCATCTCTACTAAAATCAGTTATACGTTATCAAGAAATGAGAAAATTAGTATAAATCTTTATAATGCAGCGGGTGAGTTGGTAGAAACAATTGCAAACGAAAAACAACAGGCAGGCACTTATCATCAATTGGTTTCAAGTAAGCCACTTCCTAAAGGAACATATTATTTAAGCCTCTTTGTAGGGGATAAGAAGTCGAGTATTATGCTGATAAAGAAATAAGTAATAATTAATGCAAAGACCTAGTGAATGCTAGGTCTTTGCATTAAAGAAAGTTTATAATAGGCTTATACTTGTAACATCTAACTTAAAAATTACAATTCAAGGAGTATTTTAAAAATAAATTAGGCAACTTATATTGCACTTCAATACGCTTTCTGACTTAAAACCGATTACTTAATACGTATAACTTCATTAGGACTACCTAACCCCGATTGCCTTATCCACTATCCATTTAAGTTGGGTATATCGTTCATTTCTTCCTTTTACATGAAGGTTAGTTGTAAATAATATTGCAGCATAGCCTAGTTTATTATCCAACCAAGGAAATGTTCCAAATAATCCTGGACTTGATAAGGCATTAGCCCTATTATCCCCGTCTTCAATCACCCATTCTCCAAAGCCATATCCCCAATTACCTGCTTCATCAGGGGTGAATACAATTGCTGCATTTCTAGCATAATTTTGTTGCATAGCAATGACCGCCTCTTCATTAAGCACTTTAACCCCTTTGTAAACTCCTCCATTTAACAGCATACTAAGAAATTGCAAATAGTCCTCTGCTGTACTGACAGCCCCACCTGCAGGAGAAGCAACGATTTTGGTACTAAAAGTGGTATTCCTCATTTCGCAGGGTATTGCAATTCTCTGTTGAAATAATGTTTCAAAAGGTTGACCTGAAATCTTTTCTACTATTGCACCTACAATTTGCAGCCCTACATTACTATAATGAAACGACTTTCCATGTTCTCCTTCAATAGGCATCTTCGCAATGCTTTCCATAGCCTCTTCCATTGTTTTATATTCTTGTTGTTCTAAAATAGATTGTTTTAAAGAAGGCGCTTTTATACTAGTAAGATGACAAAGGCAATCCTTTATACTTATGTTCCCTTTCTTGTGTTGAGTCATTATTGGAAGAAATTTTCCAATTGTATCATCAAGGCTTAACCGCCCTTCCTGAACAAATGTCATAAATAGTGCTGCTGACAACCATTTGCTACAACTAGCAATCGGCTTCGGAGTGCTTTGGGTAAAATCCTTCAGTTCTTCGTATTCATCTTTTCCTTGTTTTCTTGCAAACCCTTTGATACCCAATTTCTCTCTTACATTTAGCTTATTTTCAGCATGGCTATAGAGTACTTTCCCATCTTTCCAAACCATAATCACCCCTCTTCCTCCAAATTCATGAATATTTTCTTGAAGCCATTTGTCTATTAAAGAAAAAGAATTTTGTGCATTACAAACAAGGGTTATGGTTAATATGAAGAGTAATAGTTTGATTTGCTTCGCCATTAATTAAGAGTTATTTGTAATATAATTTATATTTGAAATACACAGGAAATCACTAAATCCAAATGAAAATACTTTAGTATAATTTCTTTTAAATCCTTGTCGCTTGCTTAAAATTACTAGTTAAGTATATTGACAAATGATTCAATTAGTGAACAAAGATAAAGCTATAGCAGACTTGGTTATATTTCAAGAATTAAAAGTATTCATCAGAGCATATTTTACTATTGATTGAATAGGCTAAAAATTAATTAAGCAAAAAGTAAAGTGAAGCGTTTGATTAAAAAAAACAATAAATCCTAACCATGAAAACACACTTTCTTTCTTTTTTTGCAACAACTCCTTATTTTTACAAATGAGAGTAGTTATTCAAAGAGTAAGTGAGGCGTCAGTAACAGTAGATGGTACAATTACTGGCAGCATTAAAGATGGATTGTTGGTGTTACAGGGAATTGAAGATACCGACACTTTTGAGGATATCATTTGGCTGAGTAATAAGATTTGTAATCTTCGAATATTTAATGATGAAGAAGGTGTAATGAATAAAAGCATTTTAGATATAGGAGGGGAGTTGCTACTTATCAGTCAATTTACTTTATATGCTAGTACTAAAAAAGGAAATCGTCCATCCTATATTCGAGCTAGCAAACCTCCTTTTGCTATTCCAATGTATGAAAAGATGATTGTGCAGTTAAAAAAAGATTTGGGCAAATCCATACAAACCGGAACTTTTGGTGCTGATATGAAAGTTCAATTACTAAACGACGGCCCTGTTACAATTGTGATAGATAGTAAGAATAAAGAATAGTTGTTAGTTGTTAGTGGTAAGTTGTTAGTTTGAAATATTTAATAAATTTGATTGAAATATAACTGAAAAAGTTTTTTTTTTCACTAACCACTAACCACTAACCACTAACCACTAACCACTAACCACTAACCACTAACCAC